>CAZHGG010000090.1:0-11701 GCA_964531755.1 uncultured Polyangiaceae bacterium | reverse complement strand
CCTCGAGGGTGCGCAGCCCGCGCGCGCCGAGGAAGGCGTCGTCGGGGCTGGTGGAGTAGCCGAGGTCTTCGTGCGTCCGCCTCAAGGCCGCGAGCAGCGTGGGCGAGGCGCAGGCGACGTAGCCGAGCATGGCGTCGGAGTGCCCCACGATGTACTTCGTGGCGGCCTGGACGCTCAGGTCGACGCCGCGCTCGATCGGCCGAAAATAGAGCGGCGTCGCCCACGTGTTGTCCATCGCGGTGACCACGCCCCGCGCGCGGCAGAGCGCGGCGATGCCCGGCACGTCCTGCATCTCGAAGGTGAGCGAGCCCGGCGCCTCGAGGTACACGAGGCGGGTCTCGGGCCGGAGCAGCGCGGCGAGCCCCGCGGGGTCGAGCGTCGGATCGTAGAACGTGCAGGATACACCCATACGCGCGAGCAGGCCGGACGCCAGCTTCCGCACGGGGAAGTACACCGTGTCCGGCAGCAGCACGTGGGACCCGGTGGCTACCTGCGAGAGGATGGCCGCCGCGCACGCCGCGTAGCCCGAGGGGAACGCCAGCGTGCCGTGCGCGCCCTCGAGCTCGTTCACCGCCTCGACGAACCCGTGGCTCGTGGCGGTGCCGAAGCGCCCGTAGTAGGTGCCCGGCTCGCCCGCCAGCATGCGCGCGAGCTTCTCCTCCCACGCCGCGAGCGAGGGCGAGAGGATGGTCGAGGCGCGCACCACGGGCGTGTTGACGGCCCCGTCGAACAGCTCCGGGTGCCGCCCGCCGTGGGCGAGCCTCGTCGCGGGTCGCTGGGGCGAGCGGCTCACTCGGCTCACCCAGCGCTCAGTTCGTGGACACCGCGGTCAGCGCGCCACGCCGCTCGATCTCCGCCTGCGCCGCCGCGAGGCGGGCGATGGCCACGCGGAACGGCGAGCAGCTCACGTAGTCGAGGCCGGCGCCGTGGAAGAAGGCCACGCTCGCGGGGTCGCCACCGTGCTCGCCGCACACGCCGAGCTTCATGCCGGGTCGCGCCGCGCGCCCGCGGGCGCAGGCCAGCTTGACGAGCTCGCCCACGCCGTCTTGATCGAGCGACACGAACGGGTCCTTGGGGAGCACGCCGCTGTCGACGTAGGCGGGGAGGAACTTGCCCGCGTCGTCCCGCGAGAGGCCCATCGTGCACTGCGTGAGGTCGTTCGTGCCGAAGGAGAAGAACTCCGCCACCTCGGCGAGCTCGCCCGCGCGGAGGGCGGCGCGCGGCAGCTCGATCATGGTGCCGAACGAGTAGGGCACCGGCGCCTGCTCGGCGAACACCTCGGCCGCCACTCGCTCGACGAGCTCCTTCATGCGCACGAGCTCGGCGCGGGTCATGGCGAGCGGGATCATGATCTCGGGGTGGCAGCTCACTCCGGCCCGCGTGACCTCGACGGCCGCGAGGAGGATGGCGCGCACCTGCATCGCGTAGATCTCGGGGTAGGTGATGGCGAGGCGGCAGCCGCGGTGGCCGAGCATCGGGTTGTATTCGTGCAGGTCCTTGATGCGCTGCTCGAGGCGCAGCGCCGAGACGTTCATGATGGTGGCGAGCTCCGCGATCTGCCGCTCGTCCTGCGGGAGGAACTCGTGGAGCGGCGGGTCGAGCAGACGGATGGTGACGGGGAGGCCGTCCATCTCCTTGAAGATGCCGACGAAATCCTCCTTCTGTACCGGCATGAGCTTCGCCAGCGCCTTCTCGCGCGTGGCCACGTCGTCCGAGAGGATCATCTCGCGCATCGCGCGGATTCGCTCCTCGTCGAAGAACATGTGCTCGGTGCGGCAGAGGCCGATCCCCTCGGCCCCGAAGGCGCGCGCGGTCTTCGCGTCGAGCGGGGTGTCCGCGTTGGCGCGGACCTTGAGCGTGCGGAGCTCGTCCGCCCAGGCCATGAGCTCGCCGAAGTCGCCCGAGAGCGACGCCGGCACGGTGGGGATGGCGCCCTCGAAGACCTGGCCGGTGCCGCCGTCGATCGTGACGAGATCGCCGCGCTTGAGCTTCGCCGTGCCCTTCATGCGCCCCGTCTCGTCGTAGAGGGTGACGCTCATGGTGCCGCTCGCGTAGCTCACCTGCATGGCGGAGCACCCCGCGACGCACGCCTTGCCCATGCCTCGAGCCACGACGGCGGCGTGGCTCGTCATGCCGCCGCGCGCGGTGATGATGCCGCGGGCCGCCTTCATGCCGTGGATGTCCTCCGGGGAGGTCTCGACGCGCACGAGGATGACGGGCTTGCCCTTCTCGGCGAGGCGCTCGGCCTCGTCGGCGTGGAAGACGATGTGCCCCTGCGCCGCGCCGGGGCTGGCGGCGAGCCCCGTCGCGAGCAGGTGGCGATCGGCCGCGGGGTCGAGCGTGGGGTGCAGCAGCTGGTCGAGCGTGGACGGCGGCACCCGGAGCACGGCCTCCTCACGCGAGATGAGCCCCTCGCGCACCATCTCGACGGCGGCGCGTACGGCGGCGCGCGCGGTGCGCTTCCCGGTGCGGCACTGGAGCATGTAGAGCTTGCCGTCCTGTACGGTGAACTCCAGGTCCTGCATGTCGCGAAAATGCCCCTCGAGGCGCGTCGCGATCTCGGCGAGCTCCGCGAAGGCGCCCGGCATGCGGGCCTCGAGCGAGCCGTCGCCGCCCTCGGCGAGGAGCGGAAGCGGCGTGCGGATCCCCGCGACGACGTCCTCGCCTTGGGCGTTGGGGAGCCACTCGCCGTAGAGGCGCCGCTCGCCGGTGGAGGGGTTGCGCGTGAAGGCGACGCCGGTCGCGCTCGTGTCGCCGAGGTTGCCGAACACCATCGCTTGGATGTTGCACGCCGTGCCCCACGAGTCGGGGATGTCGTGCATCTTCCGGTAGACGATCGCGCGGTGGTTCGACCACGAGCCGAAGACCGCGCCGATGGCCGTGAGCAGCTGCTCGCGTGGGTCGTCGGGGAAGGGGCGGCCGCTCTTCTCGAGCACGAGCGCCTTGAAGGTCTTCACGAGGCCGCGGAGCTCCGCCTCGTCGAGCTCGGAGTCGGGCACGCGCCGCTTGAGCTCCTCCGCGTTGAGGAGGGTCACGTCGACGCCGCGCGCGCGGGCGACGCGCATGCGGGCCTCGTCGAGCGCGTAGTCGAAGCTCTCGCGCTTGATGCCGAGCGCGACGTCCGCGAACATGGCGACGAAGCGGCGGTAGGCGTCGTACGCGAACCGCGCGTTCTTGGTGCGCGCCGCGAGCCCCTCGCACGTGGCGTCGTTCAGGCCGAGGTTCAGGATCGTGTCCATCATGCCCGGCATCGACGCCCGGGCGCCCGAGCGAACGCTCACGAGCAGCGGGGCGGAGGGGTCGCCGAAGCGCATGCCCACCTCGGCCTCGATCTTGGCCATGGCCGCGTGCACGGCCTCGAGCACGTCGGCGGGAAGGCCGTCGCCCGCCTTGTAGAGCTGACACACCTCGGTCGAGATCGTGAACCCGGGCGGCACCGGCAGGCCGATCCGTGTCATCTCCGCGAGCCCCGCGCCCTTTCCGCCGAGCAGATCCTTGCGCGTCGGATCGCCCTCAGTGCCGCCGCTGCCGAACGAATACACGTGGTGTGTCATGCGCGGAACTCTAACAACGCGGGGGGGCATTCGCCCGACAAAAAGCGGCCGGACGCCGCCCCCGCGGTGCTCGTCGGGCGGCCTCAGGAGAGGCGCGAGAAGTCCGCGAGCCGGCGCATGGCGCGCGCGCCGTAGGCGAGCACCTCGAGGCGCTTGGCGGTGTGGTCGTCCGCCGGATCGTTCACCAGCGTCTGGACGAAGATCGCGTCCAGGCGCTCGGCCACGTCCTCGGCGCGCGAGAGGCCGTCGCGCACCCGCTCCTCGGTCGTGAGGTCGGCCGTGGCGTCCGCGATGCGCGCGACGACGTCGCAGATGACGGCGTCGTCGGGCTTCGAGAACGCGCGCTTGTCGTGGAGCACGGGCGCAGCGTCCTTGGCGATGCCGGAGAGCCGCTTGGCGACCGTGCGCGCCTTCTCGAGCCAGGGCTCGCGCTTCTCGACGGCGCGCGCGAGCACCCGCGCCCGCACGAAGGCGTGCGCGGGCGTCAGCACCGCGTCGTCGCCGAGGACGGCGTCTGCGACCGACGTGGAGGTCTCCTGGGCGAGGAGCCCTCGCAGCCGCTCGGTCATGAACTCGAGCACCTTCTTGCGCGTGGCGTCGGCGGTCAGATCCGCGGGGGTCTGCGCGAAGCGTCCGGCGAGGCCCGCGTAGGCGAGGTCGACGAGGTCGCCGAGCGACAGCCGCGCGAGCGCGGGCTGCTCGGCCGCGTTGTCGACCACCGTGCGCAGGATCGCGATGCACGCGCGGCGCAGGGCGAACGGATCGGCCGCGCCCGTCGGCGAGAGGCCGACGGCGAAGCAGCCGACGAGCGAGTCCACGCGATCGGCGAGCGCGACCACGAGCGAGACGGGCGCCCGCGCGACCGGCGTGGCGCCGCCGAGCGGGAGGTAGTGGTCTCGCACCGCGTCGGCGACCGGCGCGCGCTCGCCCGCGTGCAGCGCGTACGCGCGCCCCATCGCGCCCTGCAGCTCGGGGAACTCGCCCACCATGAGCGACACCAGGTCGGACTTGCAGAGGTGCGCGGCGCGCGCGACGTCGGCGCGGGCGTCGGCGTCGAGCTCGAGCCGAGAGGCGATCGCCGAGGCGAGGCGCTCCACGCGCGTGACCTTCTCGAGCACCGTCCCCAGGCGGTTGTGGAACACGATGCCGCCGAGCTTCGCGACCCGGTCCTCGAGGCGGGCCTTTTTGTCCTCCTCGAAGAAGAACTGCGCGTCCGCGAGGCGCGCGCGCATGACGCGGCCCATGCCCTTCGCGATGGTGTCGGGTGCGAGCGCGGTGTTCACGACGGCCACGTAGCGGGGCACGAGCTCGTCCTCGCCGCGCTCGACGCAGAAATATTTCTGGTGTCCCCGCGCGACGGCGCGGATCACGGAGGGCGGGAGCGACAGGAAGCGCTCGTCGTACGAGCCGGTGACCACGAACGGCTCCTCGACGAGGGACGCGTTCTCGGAGACGAGGGTCGGGTCGGCGTCGTGCGTCCCCCCTGCCTCGCGGGCGGCCTTCGCGACGCGCTCCATCATGAGGGCCTCGCGCGCGTCGCGATCGACGATGACGTGCCGCTCGGCGAGCGCGGCCTCGTAGTCGTCCGCGTGGGCGAGAGAGAACGGCTCCTTCGCGAGGAACCGGTGGCCGCGCGACTCGCGGCCGCTCGTGACGCCCGCGAACGTGAGCGGCACCACGTCGGCGCCGAGCAGCGCGACGAGCCACTGCACCGGCCGCCCGAAGGCGACGTCGCCCGAGGTGCCCCAGCGCATCGACTTGCGAAAGGGGACCTTCGCGCACACCTCGGCGAGCGCCGGCCCCACGAGCTCGCGCGCGTCGCGGCCCTGCTCGACGCGCCGGCCCACCGCGTAGCGCCCGGCCTTCTGCTTCCCGGCGGCCTCGAGGTCCTTCACGAGGAGGGTCTCCACGCCGACGCCGAGCTTGGCCGCGAACGCCTCCGCGGCGCGCGTGGGCTTGCCGTCCCGGTAGGCGGCGCTCTCGGGCGGCCCCACGACCTCCTCGTCGAGGTCGGCCTGGCGCACGGCGAGCTTTGGGACCACGAGGGCCAACCGCCGGGGCGTCGCGAGCGCGCGCGGCGGCCCGTGGGGGAGGCGGAGGGCGGCGAGCCGCTCGGTGGCGAGCGCGGGCAGCGCGGCGAGGGCCGCGTCGACGAACGACGAGGGCAGCTCTTCGACGCCGATTTCCAGGAGCAGAGTGACCGTCGCGGACATGGGCGCAGCTTATACACGATGTGCCGGCCGGGAGGCCGCGTACGCGCCGGGCCGCGCCCCGGGAGCCGCTCAGGTGCGGTACGGCGCCTCCGTCTCGGGCGCCCCGCGCGCGACGGCGACGAGCCACTCGAGCAGGAACACGAGCCGGTCGGGGTCGAGCTCGACGCCGCTCACGTCGAGCGTCAGCTCGCCGTCGCGGTGGTCGAAGTAGAGCGGCATGCGATCGGGCAGCGAGAGCAGCGTCGCGCGCGCGCGCTCGTCGAGCACGCCGCGGGCCGCGGCGGGGTCGGAGCACGCGAGCTCGAACGCGGCGTCGAACTCGGGGTCACCGACGACCTCCGGTGCGCCCCGGGCTCGCCGGAGCGCCGCCTCCAGGCCGCGCGCCTTCGGGCGAACGTTGAGGGCGACGGCGCGAGCGGCGCTCGACCTGGCCGAGAAGCGCGTCATGAGGCCCTCGTCGTTCTCCGCGATCGAGACCACGAGGTCGACGCCGCGGAGCTCCCCCCGGAGCGACGGCCCCGGCTCGCGCGCGAGGCCCGTACGCCGGGCCACGTCGGCGAACGCGCGGTCGCCGTGGGTCGCGAGGCGCTCGACGAGCTGGCTGCGGGCCGCGTCCGCGCGGGCCTTCTTCTCCCGCGAGAAGAGCTGCGTGAGGAGCGACCCGAGCGAGAACACGCGCCGGGCCCCGGCCTACTTGCTGTCGGAGTGGCCCGACGAGGCGCCGCTCGGCATCGGGTTGTGCTCGCGCTCCAGGTATCGAAAGATGGTCCGCGGGTCGACGCCGAGGTCGCGCGCGGTCTGGGTGCGGTTGCCGTTGTTGCGCTCGAGCACCTCCAGCACGTACTTGCGCTGGAACTCTTCCTTCGCCTTCTCGAGCGGCAGGATGGGGCTCTCGGTGGTCTGGTCGAGCTCGAGGTCCTCCACGCCGAGCAGGCTCTTGTCGCACAGGACGAGCGCCTTCTTGATGCGGTTCTCGAGCTGTCGGATGTTGCCGGGCCACGGGCTCTTCTTGATGGCGCCGAGCGCCTGCGGCGTGAAACCTTGCACCGAGCTCTTGAGCTCGTCGGCGTATTTCGAGAGCAGCGCCTTGGCGATGATGACCACGTCGTCGCCGCGCTCGCGGAGCGCCGGGAGGAAGAGGTTCACCACGTTCAGGCGGTAGTAGAGGTCCTCGCGGAAGCGACCGGCGCGGATCTCCTCCTCGAGGATGCGGTTGGTCGCGGCGACGATCCGGATGTCGACCTTCTCGGGCTTGGAGTCGCCTACGCGCACCACCACGCGCTCCTGGAGGGCGCGCAGCAGCTTGACCTGCAGGTTCAGGGGCAGCTCCCCGATCTCGTCGAGGAAGAGCGTGCCCTTGTCGGCGGCCTGGAACTTCCCCGGTCTCGACGCGATGGCGCCGGTGAACGCGCCCTTCACGTGGCCGAAGAGCTCGCTCTCGATGAGGTTCTCCGGGATCGCCCCGCAGTTGATGACGATGAACGGCCCGGCGGCGCGGTTCGAGCGCCGGTGGACCTCGCGCGCGATGAGCTCCTTGCCGGTGCCGGTCTCCCCGGTGATGAGGACGCTGATGTCGGTGGTGGCCACCTTCTGGAGCTTGCGGAAGACCTCCATCATGGAGGGGCACACGCCGATGATCTCCCCGAAGCGCTTGTCCTTCAGCTCGGCCGCGAGCTTCTCCTTGTCGGCGCGGAGAGTCGACAGGAGCATCGCGTTCTGGAGGATGAGCGAGGCCTGCCCCGCGAAGATGCTGAGCAGATCGATCTGCGACTTCTGGAACAGCCCCTTGACCCGATCGTTGCCGACGTAGAGCACCCCGACCACGTGGCCCTGGGCCACGAGCGGCGCGCACATGACGCTCGAGAGGCGCAGCGCCGCCACGCTCTTGCTCGACCCGAACTGGTCGTCGGTGAGCGCGTCCGAGACGATGAGCGGTCGTCCGGTCTCGATGACCCGCCGTACGATGCTGTCGGAGATCGTGCCGCTCGGGTCGGTGACGGTCTCCTTGCCCACGTGGCGCGAGGCCCGCACGTGCGCCTTGCTCTCCGCGGCCGGCGCCGCGCCACCGTACGCCTCGTCGAGCAGGAGGATGAGCCCCTTCTCCGCCCCCGTGACGTCGATCACGGCGTCGAGCATGGCCTCGAGCAGCTGCTCGAGGTCGCGCATCGTCATGAGCTTCTCGCTGAATTCGTGGAGCTTTCGCACGCCCGCGAGGTGGTTCAGGGACGTGGGCATGGCGAGCGGCTGCTCGAGCTGCGACATGTCACTCGGGATGCGCAGGCTCACCGGCTCGTCGAACATGCTGAAGAGAAACTCCGCGCTCCCGAGGGTGAGCCGGTCGCCGTGGACGAGCCGCGCCCTGCGCTTCTTCTTCGCGTTGATCTGGATGTCGCCGGTCTTGTCGAGCTCGTCGAGGTTGAAGTCGCGCCCGTCGAACACGATCTGGGCGTGGGCGTCCGCGAGATCGGCGACGGGGACCGCGATGTCGCTCCCCATGGCGCGTCCGACGGTCGTCATCGGCTTGTAGAGAACGAAGGTCCGCGGCGAGCCTTGCGTGGGGAACCACTTGAGAATGGGCATGGTCTCTTTCTTGGGCAGTCGCGCCCATTTTGCCGCATTCTGGGGCGCGCCACCCGCAAAAACGCCCGGGCGGACCTTGCCTCGCGGTCGTGGGCGCCGACATCGCTGCTACAGTAGCAGCCAGGGGAGATGAGAATGAAGCTCACGTTGTGGACCGCGCTCGCGGGGATGGTCGTTGTCTCTCTGTCACTCGGCGCCTGCGGGGGCCCCGCGAAGGCGCCGCTCGTGCCCGACGCCGTGGGCGACGACGGCGGTGCTCCCGACATGCCACCGCCACCCACCACCGCGGCGCCCTCCGGCGCGCCCAACGACGGGCCTCCGCCGGGCTGAGTCCCGCGCCCACCCTCCCACCCTCCCGCCCACCCCGCTGACCCCAACGGAGGTCGCCATGCGACATGCCTCTTCGCGCTCCCTCGGCTCGCTGCTCGCGGCCTCCCTCCTCGGCCTCTTCGCGCTCGGCGCCGCGCCCGGCTGCGGGTCTGACGCCGCGTCCGACGGCATCCCGTTCCACGGCGAGGCCCCGGCGCTCCCGGGCTTCACGTACGACACGGGCCTCGTCCCCGCCGGGAGCCCCGCGCAGGTGTCGCTCAAGCTCTCCGCCGGCGGCCCGATCGTGGTGGACGCCGAGGGCGTCGTGACCGACGGGAAGCTCGCGGGAAAGCCGCAGAGCGGCAAGGCGCGCCTCGACGTGCACGTGAAGCTCGAGGGGCGCCTCAAGGTCGACACGACGCTGAAGAAATACGACGACGCGATCCCCGGCCTGTCGAACCTCGACGTGCCCATCGTGGCGGAGGCGCCCTTCGATCCGTTCCTCCTCGACGGGTCGAGCGCGACCGTGGCCGCCGACATCCCCGAGACCAAGCTCCCCGACGTTCCTCTCGGTGGGGTGCCCGGCACGCTGAAGCTCACGGTGGTCGCGGGGAGCAAGCTGACCGCCACGTACTCGGGCGCGTGCATGGCGGTGTCGGGCGGCCAGGCCACACACACGGGGCTCGCCCGCATCGGGGGCACCCTCATTCTCCGAGGGGAGCTCGCGATCGACCTCCCCGCGCCGCTGAACAAGACGATCCCGCTCACCGAGATCACGATCCCCATCCCCGAGGCCGCGCGCGCCGTCCCGTTCACGCCCGTCGCGGTGTCGTCGGTGTCGGAGGGCGAGACCGGCCCGGCGTGCTCCGGCGCGCCGCCGGGGCCCGGCCCCAGCCCGGACGCCGGCCCCGTGGCCCCCGACGGCGGGCCGATCGTCGCGCCGGACGGCGCGCCGGTGTGCAACGCGTACAACTGCCCGGGCTGCTGCCGCGACGGGGCGTGTCTGTCCGGCACGACGCCGACCGCGTGCGGGAAGCCCGGCGAGGCGTGCGAGAGCTGCTCCGGCCCCACCGACTGCGTCGCGCGAGAGTGCCAGGCGACGGCCTGCGGTCCCGACAACTGCAGCGGATGCTGCCAGGGGACCACGTGCGTCGTCGGGGACTCGACCGCCTCGTGCGGGCGTGGCGGCCAGGCGTGCGTCGCGTGCCCTGCGGCCAACACCTGCGAGGGCGGCACCTGCGTCAGCGCCTCGTGCAAGTCGACGTGCACGGCCGGCTGCTGCTCGGGGTCCACCTGCAACCCCGGCAACACGGTCGCGGCCTGCGGGAAGGCGGGCGACGCGTGCGTCACCTGCGGCGCCGGGCGCGCCTGCACGGCGGGCGCGTGCGTGGCCGACCAGGCGCGGCCGTTCGATCTCGTGATGGTCGGGGCGACCATCCCCGCGACCGACAAGAGCGGGAGCGCGTGGGACATCGGCGGCGGCCTGCCGGATCCGTACGTGAAGGTCGTGCTCGGCGCCCGCACGGGCCAGAGCCCGTACGCCGCCGACACGCGCACGCCGACCTGGAACTTCGTCGCGCTCGCGGGGGTACCGGCGCGCGATCTCAAGGCGCCGATCACGCTCGAGTTCTGGGACGACGACCTGGCGGCGGACGACCTCATCGGCGGCTGCACCGCGACGTTCACCGACGCGGTGTTCGACGGCGCCCTCCACACCGGCACTTGCGCCGCCAGCGCCACGGGCGTCGCGGTCACCTACACCTACAAGCTCATCCCGAAGTAGAGCACCGCGGCGGAGGCGGAATGCGTGTAGTTCGCACGCAAGTCGTCGCGCCGGGCGAGGCGCTACGGGTCGTCGAGGCCTGCGAGGAGCCTCCTCACGACCTCGAGCGCCTGGGCGCTGCGGCGGCCGGCCCGCGCGCGGCCGGCGGGCTCCACCGGCGCGGGGCCACCTTCGAACGACGCGAGGAAGTCGTCGATCGCCCCGACCTTGCCGTTGACCGCGCGCTTCGCGGCGGCGCGCAGGTCGAGCGTGCGCGCCGGGGCGATCCCCGTCGCACGGGAGAGCAGCTCGAGGGAGAAGCGACCCCAAGCGCACACCGTGTCACCCGGCTGCAGGAAGGCCCCCCATGCGGCCACCACATCGGCGAGGGGCTCGCCCCGCTCGAGCTCCGCCCTCGACAGCGCCGTGTGCGCCTCGGTGCTCGGGGCGAGCGGGTTCGTCGGGCGCGCCACGCGGTCGAGGCGCTCGCCCGTGGACAGGCGGACCGCGACGAGGTGGACGAGCTCGTCGGGGTAGCGCGGGGCGGTCGCGCTCGCGCCAGCGCGCGACAAGGCGTACGGCCACGCGTTCGCCTCGGCGGCGACGCACACGAGGTCGCCGCCTGCGCGCGCGGCCTCGAGCTCTGGGAACAGCCTCGCCGCGCGGCTCTTGAAGCGGGGGCGCTTCCTCCGCGGCGACGGGCGCTCGGCTTGGTGCTCGAGCTGGACGTCGACCATGGCGCGAAAGGGCGCGTACAGCGCGCGGAACCGGTCGTCTTCGCCCGGCTCGCCCTCGAGCAGCGCGAGCGCGAGCGCGAGCGACTCGAGCGTCGAGACGAAGTCCCGGGCGGGCTCGCGCCGGATGCGGTACTCGCTGGGGGCCGGCGGGGTGAACGCGTACCGCGGCAAGCGGGCGAGCGACGGGTTCTCGCGCAGCAAGATCTTCGACTGCGGCCAGGTGCCGTCGAGCACGACGAGCGTGCGCGGTCCCTCCGCGCGCAGCGACTCGAGCGAGCCCGCCCCCGGGCTCGGGTAGAGCAAGAGCGCGGGGCGCGCGGGATCGCCGATGCGCGCCCGCACGACGGGATCGTCCTCGAAGCAGACGCCGACCCGCAGCTCGCTCTCCGGTAGGCAGAGGTGCGCGAGCTTGGCGGTGCCGATCGCCTTGCGCCGCTCGCGGGGGTGCTGGAGCAGCAGCACGCGGGTCCGCGTGGCGAGGCGCGTGAGGTGTCCGCACAGACAAACGCGGCGCGGGCGCTCGCAGCGCGCGCACACCGCGCGCGG
>CAZHGG010000089.1:0-11762 GCA_964531755.1 uncultured Polyangiaceae bacterium | reverse complement strand
CCAGGGGCTCGGCGCCGACGGCTTCTTCTGGGGCCGCGCCGTGAGCACCGCGCGCCTCCTCGCCTCCGAGGCGGTCCGGCACCTCGAGCTCGACCGCTTCCTCGACTGGCTGCCAGGCGTGCGGCGGGACGTGACGCACCCCTCACGCTTCCTGGTGAACACGCACATCGCGCGGCTCTACCCGCTCGACGTCTTCCACGTGCTGGGGTATCGGCGCATCCGCCAGCGGAGCGGCCGCCTCGTCGTGGAGCGCCAGCTCGGCTGACGCACAGAGACCGCGGGGTTGTCGGCGGCTTCGTGGGCTCGACGCGACCGCAGCCGTGCGCGGTCGGCGTCCGGCGGGTGCGCGACCGCCGCTGTCCGCCGAACGGCGTATCGGCGGCCCGACCTCGGCCTGCTTCGATGCGGTCATGCGACCCGTCACCCTCTACACCCGCAGCTTCTGCATCTGGTGCATCCGAGCCAAGTGGCTCCTTCGCCGCGAGGGCATCGCGTACCAGGAGATCGACGCCTCCGACGCGCAGACGCGCCAAGCGCTCTTCGAGCGCACGGGCCGTCGCACGGTCCCGCAGGTGTTCTTCGGCGAGGAGAACATCGGCGGATTCGACGACCTGCGCGCGCTCGCGGAGCGCGGCGAGCTCGACCTTCGGCTCGGCCGCGCATCGGCATAACATGGGTTCGTGGGCCCCTCGCTCCGCAAGCTCACCGAGGCGGTCGCCGTCCTCTCCGACGAGGTGACGGTCCTCGAGCTCGCCGTGCGCGCGCTGCACGAGGCGTGCGGGCGGGGCGCGGCCTTCGGTATGACGTCGCGCGGAGAGCACTCGCAGCGCGAGGGCGCCTTCTGCGCCGTGAAGGACGGCGCGCTCTTCCGCCCCGACGCCGCGATGGCACGCACGCTGCCTCTCGCCTACGTGCGCACGCCCGCATACGACATCCGCGAGGTACCCGAGCCGCAGCGGAACCGCTGGGTCGAGCCGCTGCGCGAGGGCATCGCGTCCGTCGAGAGCTTCCGAAAGAGCACGATCCTCCCGCTGGCGAGGGCGCTCGACATCCTCCACCAGGGGCGCGTCGCCGTGTGCGTGCGCGCGCGGCAAGTGGCCATGATCGGCGCGGGCGTCCCCGAGGCGGCGCCCTTCACGGAGGCGGAGCGCGCGCGGCTCGTGGAGACCGCCGCCGCGCTCGTGGTCCCCCTCCGCGTCGCGACCGTGGTGGCCGCGGCGACGGAGGATCGGTCGCCGCTCGATCGCGCTCTCGACGCCGCCGAGGACGCGCTGCTCGCCATCGCCGGCGATGGCGCCGTGCTCGGTGCGTCCCCCAGCGCGTTCGATCTGCTCCGCCGAGACCGGTCGCTGCCCGATCGACTCCGCGCCGCCGCTCGCGACTCGCGTGGCCAGCCCTTCGTCGCGCGCGACGGCGCGGGTGTCCTTCGCCTCTCACCGTGCGCGATGGGTCCCGTCGCGTATCTCGTCGTCATCGACGGCGCGCGCTTCGCGGAGCCGCCGGTGGCGCTGACGGCGCGGCAAGCCGAGCTTCTCTCACTCCTGGAGGAGGGACGCACGAACGCCGAGCTCGCGGCGGCGATGGGCGTCGCGCCGGCCACGGTGAAGACGATGCTCGAGCGCCTCTACCAGCGGGCGGGCGTCGCAAACCGCGTGGAGCTCTTGGCGTGGGTGCGCAGGGGAAAGACCCCCAGGTAGCCGCGCGGTGCGGCGCCGGCTCGCCCGCAGAGCGGCGGGCTCGTGGGGGAGCGCCTGCTCGGCCGACGCGCCAGACCGCGCCGCGGGTCACTCGGCTCGATGCGCCGCCTTCGCCCGCGAGGTGATTTCTCGCCTCCGGAGGCTTATCCTGCGCGCCGCATGAACCCTGAAGCTCCCCAGTCCGTGTCCTCCGCGTGGTCGTCCCGCGCTCAGAGCGTCGACGAGCTCGCCCGCCGGGTGCGCAGCGGCGACAAGGTCTTCGTGCATGGCGCCGCGGCCACGCCCACGCCGCTCCTCGAGGCGCTCGCGAAGCGCGAGGACCTGGAGGGCGTCACTCTCTACCACCTGCACACGCAGGGGCCTGCGCCCTTCGTGGGGCCCGACCAGGCCCGCCGCTTCCGCTCGGTCTCCCTGTTCGCGGGGCCCTCCACGCGCGCCGCGATCGCGCGGGGAGAGGCCGACTTCATGCCGGTGTTCCTCTCCGACATCCCGGGGCTGTTCACGTCGGGGGCGATCAAGCTCGACGTGGCGCTCGTACAGCTCTCCCTGCCGAACCGCCACGGGCAGTGCACGCTCGGCACGTCGGTGGACGCGGCGCTGGCCGCCGCGTGCTCGGCGCGCACGGTGCTCGCGGAGGTGAACGCGCAGATGCCCCGCACGCTCGGCCCGTCGATGGTGCCGCTCGGCGAGGTGGGCGCCTTCACCCTGACCGACAGGCCGCTGCACTCGCACCCGCCCATCGTGCCCACCCCGGTGGAGCTGCGCATCGGCGAGGTCATCGCCGCCCTCGTCCCCGACCGCGCCTGCCTCCAGATGGGCATCGGCGCCATCCCCGACGCGGTGCTCGCGCGGCTCGGCGACAAGCGCGATCTCGGCGTGCACACCGAGATGTTCTCCGACGGCCTCGTGCCGCTGCTCGAGAGCGGCGTGGTGACCAACAGGTACAAGAAGGTGCACCCCGGGCGCACGGTCACGAGCTTCGTGTCGGGCAGCCAGGCGCTCTACGACTTCGTGAACGACAACCAAGACGTCGAGTTTCACCCGTGCAATCGCACGAACGACACCTGGCTCATCGCGAAGAACGATCGCGTGGTGGCGATGAACTCCGCGCTCGAGGTGGACCTCACCGGGCAGGTCTGCGCAGACTCGATGGGGCACGCCATCTACTCGGGTATCGGCGGGCAGATGGACTTCATCCGCGCGGCGGCGATGTCGGCGGGCGGAGTGCCCGTGATCGCCCTGCCCTCGACCGCCGCGAAGGGCACCGTCTCGCGCATCGTGGCGGAGCTCAAGCCAGGCGCGGGCGTCGTCACGACGCGCGGGCACGTGCACTGGGTGGTCACCGAATACGGCGCGGTGAACCTCCACGGCAAGACCCTCCGCGAGCGCGCCGAGGCGCTCATCGGCGTCGCGCACCCCGACTTCCGCGCGGAGCTGCGGCGAGACCTCGCGCGAATTCGGCACTTCGACCTCGGCGCCTGATCGGCGAGCGATTCTCGAGTCAGGAGTTTTGCCGCCTCGACAGGCGCGTGCGAAGGTCGGGAGATGGCCAGCACCAAGAAGCGGCGCCTCGGGGCGATGGAGCGCCTCGTGAGGTTCCTCGAGACCGACGAGCACCCCGAGGCCGTGGGCCTCGAGCTCGGGCCGGAGGACCCTCGCCTCGCGCCGCTCCTCGCCCTCGCCCGAGAGGCCGACCCGCGCGTGTTCGCCTTCATGGACTGCCTCGCCCGCCGCCGCCAGAGCTTCTGCCTCTTCGACGTCGAGGCCTATCCCGAGCAGCTCCTGCGCGGCAAGCGCGGCGAGCCCTGGAACGCGGGCGGTGCCGTGGTCGGCCCCCGCGAGGTGTGCCTCGCGCGGAACGGCGGAGGCGACATCTACGTGTGGAGCGCCGACACCGGCGCGGTCCGCTTCCTGCTGCACGACGAGGGCTGGAAGAAGCGCGCGCAATACGCCTCGGTCGACTCCTTCGTCGAGGGAGTGCTCAGCCAGTGCCTCGAGCTGCTCGAGATCGAGCGCCTCGACGACGCGGACGACGCGTACCTCGCGCGCGTGCGCGTCGCGCTCGAGATAGGCGACGCCGACTCGCTGGACGAGGAGGCACGCGAGCGGCTCGTGGAGCTCGGCCTGCTGGAGGACTGAAGAACTGTCCAACATCGCGGAGCTCCTGCGCTTTGGCTTCCCAGGGCTTCGGCCCTCGGAAGCCAAAGGCGAGGTGCACTCGCTACCGATTTCTGGACACAGCTCTCGAGTCCCCCTCGGCTCGGGCTACTCGGGGCGGCTCGGCGTGAACAGGCGGCGCGCGAGCGCGAGGACGGCGGCCTCTGAGCCTGGCGGCCCCATCACCTGCACGGAGCGCGGCAGGCCGTCCGCGAAGGCCCCGAACGGCACCGCGACCGCGGTCGCGTCGACCAGGTTCCCGTATTTGCCGAAGGTGAGCAGGCTCGGGTCGAGGAGCGAGCGCCCATGTCGCGGCGCCGACCGCGCGCACATGGGCGAGACCACGAGCCGTCCACTCCGCCACACAGCGGTGACGGAGGCGCGGAGGCGCGCGGCGCGGTCGTCGACGCGGCCGCGGAAGGGGCGCAGCGCGAGGGCGCCCAGGCCGCACATGGCCAGGTTGAAGGCCGTGTGCGGGTGGACACGCTTGTCGAGCTTGCCCCACGACAGCAGCCCCGCGAGCACCGGGACGAGGCCCTCGCGCACGCCCATCTCGCAGGGCCCCGAGAGCTTGCGGAGGTGCCCCGAGAGGGTCGCGTCGAAGAGGAGCTGCGCCCGGGTCGGCGTCGGGAGCGCGGGCTCGACGGCGGCCCGGAGCCCCTGCCCCGCGAGGTGCGAGGCGACCTCCTCCGCGAAGCCCGGCCACATGCCCCGGTGGGCGCGGTCGGGCGCGAGGAGGGCCACGTCGCCGAGGCCGGACGCGTCCCCCAGCGGCGCGGGCTCCGCGACCTCGCCGGTGCGGAGCGCGGGGGCGAGGAGGCGCACCAGCGCGTCGGCCTGATCGACCGTGCGCGTGAGCGGCCCCATGGCCAGGTAGGGCCAGAAGAACGGCCCGATGCGGGGGAAGTGGTGCTCCCCCACGGGCCAGGCCGACGCCGAGAGGCGCAGCCCCACGAGGCCGCAGAACGCCGCGGGCATGCGCACCGAGCCGCCGAAGTCGGTGCCCCAGTCGAAGGCGGCCATCCCCGAGGCCACGGCGGCCGCCCCGCCGCCGGTGCTCCCGCCCGCTGTGCGCCTGAGATCGTAGGGATTCCGCGCCGCGCCGATCAAGTGATTGTCGCTCTCTGCCGATAGGCACATGTCAGCGACGTTCGACTTGCCGAGCAGCACGGCGCCGGTCTCGAAGAGCGCCTCGGCCGCGTGCGACGACGACGCCGGCACGCGGTGTTTGTAGCGGAGCGCGCCTCCGGTCGTGGGCACCCCGGCGCTGTCCCAGCTGTCTTTCAAGACGAACGGCACGCCGTCGAGCGGGCCCCTCCCCGGCGCGCGGCGCCGCGAGGCTGGCTCGGGCACGACGTGGAGCACCGCGCGGAGCTCGAGGTTTCGGGCGGCGATCTCCTCGCGACACCGCTCGACGCCGTACTGAGAGAAGACGTGCGAGGAGGCGTCGGGCTCGGACGCGCGCGTGGGCTCGGCGAGGGGCACTACTTCCTCTTCCGCGCGACCGCGTCCTTCCCCTTCTTCGGCTTCGCCGCCGCGCCGCGCTTCTTGCCCGACGTCGCGCCCTTCTTCTTCTTCGGGGCCCGCTTCGCCGTAGCGACCTCGCCGGGCAGGGGCTCGATGGGCCGCGTCGCCGGCAGCGCGTACGTGAGCGTGGGGGCGAGCTTCTTGCGGCGCTTCTGCACCTCCGCGTCGAGGGCGGCGACCGCCCGCGCGCGCGCGTCGTAGAGGCGCCGCGGCGCCCGGTGCACGCGCGGATCGCTGAGGAGCGCGTAGGTGAGCCAGGGGAAGACGGCGGTGACGTCGCAGTGCACGTAGACGCTGCCGGTCTGGACGCTCTCCGCCGAGACCTTGCCCCAAGTGTGACCCTCGCCCGCGGGGCACGAAGAGAGCGCGCCGTTGTCGACGGGGTCGACGCAGAACTGGAGATCGATGTCGAAGCCGTGGGTGGGCACCCCGAGGATTTGGTCGAGGAGCGGCTCGCCCTGAAGCGTGTAGTTCTTGGGCACGCCGCCGCCGAGGATCCAGATCGCCATCCTCTTGCCCAAGGTGCCGAAGCAGTGGTGCTGCATCGCGCCCATCTCGAAGACGTCGTCGTTCACGTCGAGCTCGAGCTTGAAGGCGTCGCCGAGGAGGCGCCTCAGCTTCACGATGTTGAGGAAGATGCTGCCGTCTTGGACGGCGCCGACGAAGATCGGCACCCCGTAGCGGTAGGCGGTGGCGAGGAGCGACGGGCTCTTCACGTCGAGCGCGTCCTCGAGCTCCGCCACGCTCTTGCCGAGCAAGTAGTGCAGCTCGGGCGTGGTCATCTTGCGCTGGAACTCGGGCCTCTGGAGGATGGCCGAGAAGAGCTTGTCGGTCTCGAGGAGGGTCTCCTCCCAGAAGCCAAGATCGTAGATGCGGATGACGCGCGCGAGGCGGAGCTGGAGATCGCCGGCGTTGGGGTCGATCTCGCGAATGCCGTGCCCGATGACCCGGTGCGCGTCGTGGTAGAGGTTCGCGCCCGTGGTGGTGATGCAGTCGATGACGCCCCGCTCGAGCAGCGGGATGAGGGACGACTGGTGGAGGCCGGCCGGCGTCATCGCGCCCGAGAGGGTGAGGAACACGCAGTGGTCCTCGAGGGCGCTCTTGCGCATGAGCTCGTAGGCGGTGCGCTCCTGCCGCCCGACGTACGCCGGGAACATCTGCGTGATGATGTCGTGAGGGCGTTCTTTTCCGGTAATTCCAACAGGTTGAACGCTCTTGGCGCGCTCGAACTCGCGCCGCGTGGACGCGCGCCCCGCGGGCTTCCCGGCCGCCCCCTTCGCCTTCTCCGCGGGCCGCGGGCCCTTCGAGGCGCCCTTCGTGGAGGTCTCGCTGGAGCGCTTCGCGGCGCCCTTGTCGGTCGTTGATTTCGCCATCGTGGCCGCACTCTTTTTCGCGACGGCGGTCCACGTCAAGCGCGCCTTGCGGAAATCTCCCGCGAGGGGCAAAACCTGTGGGGAATGAGCAGCCCCCTCGAGCCCAGCCGAAGTCTCTCCCGAAGGCCGCGCACGTTCGAGGAGCTCGCGCGCCTCAGCGACGCCGAGCTCGACGTCGCCACCGGAGCGGCCCTCATCGCGAGGGACGCCTACGGTCGCGTCGACGTCGACC
Organism: uncultured Polyangiaceae bacterium; assembly: GCA_964531755.1. Taxonomy (GTDB): domain Bacteria; phylum Myxococcota_A; class Polyangia; order Polyangiales; family Polyangiaceae; genus JAAFHV01. The sequence goes on along the minus strand of CAZHGG010000089.1, from coordinate 4,776 downwards.
AGCTGCTCACCAGCCTCGCGAGGCTCGCCGACGGGCTCCCCGCGTCGGCGATGGCGGAGCTCGAGCCCGCAGAGCAGGCGAGGCGGCTCGCGGCGCACGTGCGCGACACGCTCGGCTTCCGCGGCAACGAGGACGAGTACCACGATCCGCGCAACAGCCTGCTGTCGGACGTGCTCGAGCGCCGCCTCGGCATCCCCATCACGCTCGCCCTCGTGACGACCGAGATCGGCACGCGCGCCGGCGTGCTCGCGCGCGGCGTGGCCTTCCCCGGGCATTTCCTGGTGCGGGTCGACGATCCCGCGGCCCTCGCCGAGGGGCCCCGGGCCGCGCCGGCGGCGCTCATCGACCCGTTCGCGGGCGAGGTGCTCGAGCGCCCCGCGCTCGTCGCGCTCCTGCGCCGCACGCTCGGCGAGAAGGCCGAGCTCGCGCCGTTCCACCTCTTGCCCGCGAGCCCCCGGGGCACGCTCGTGCGCATGCTGACGAACCTCAAGCTCGTACACCTCGCGCGGCGCGACCTGCCGCGCGCGCACCTCGCGCTCGACCGCATCGTGTGCCTCACGCCGAACGCGACCTCGGCCCTCCGCGAGCGCGGGGGCCTCGCCGACAAGCTCGGCGCCACCACGGCGGCGCGGGCCGAGTTCGAGCGCGTGCTCGAGCTCGAGCCCGAGGCGAAGGACGCGAGCGTGCTCCGCGCGCACATCACGCGGCTCGCCTCGACGTCGCGGCGGGCGCTGAACTGAGCGACCGACCGGCGACGCCGACGGTCAGGAGAGACGGATGGGCAACGAGCTCAAGGGGCGGCCGGAGCACTCGGCCGAGCACTTCGGCGACACGCGCGACCACTGGTGGAACGCGGACTTCCTGCGCTTGCTCGCGGCGCGCTGGCGCCTCCACGAGGCGCGGGACGTGCTCGACGTCGGGTGCGGCGTGGGGCACTGGGGCGCGCTGCTCGCGGGGCTGCTCCCGCGCGACGCGCGCGTCACGGGGCTCGACCGCGAGGCCGGGTGGGTCGCCGAGGCGCGGGCGCGGGCGCCCTCGCGCGGGCTCGAGGGCCGCGCCACGTACGTCGAGGGCGACCTGCGGCAGCTCCCCTTCCCCGACCACACGTTCGACCTCACGACCTGCCAGACCGTGCTCATCCACATGCAGGATCCGGCCGCCGCGCTCGCCGAGATGGCCCGCGTGACGCGCCCCGGCGGGCTCGTGGTGGCGGCGGAGCCCAACAACCTCACAGAGTCGCTCCTCCTCGACACGGTGACGAGCGAGGCCAGCACGGACGACCTCGTCGACCTCGTGCGCCTGCAGCTCACGTGCGAGCGCGGGAAGGTGGCGCTGGGCGAGGGCGACAACTCGCTCGGCGACCGCGTGCCGGGCCTCTTCGCCGCGCAGGGGCTCGCCGACATCGCAGTGTACGTGAACGACAAGGCGACGGCCGTGTTCCCGCCCTACGCGTCGGCCGAGCAGCGCGCCGTCGTCGACGAGGCGAGGGACCGCGCGGCGCGGCGCCTCTGGAACTGGACCGAGGACGACGCGCGGCGCCTGTTCGTCGCGGGCGGCGGGCACCCGCCGAGCTTCCCCGGGCTCTTCGAGCGCGCCCTCGCCCTCCGCGAACGCGGCGCCCGCGCGATGGACGCGGGCACCTACCACGGCGTCAGCGGCGGCGTGTTCTACGTCGTCTCGGGCCGAAAGGTTTAGTTACGGGGGCGCGCGCAGCCTGACGCCGGCCGTCGCGCCGAGCCCGCGGTGGGCCTCGACGTGCGCCTCACGCCTCGTCGATGTGGAACGCGGCTTCATGTGCCCGAGCCGAACGGTCCTCGATCCGCCGGCAGAGACCGAGCTCGTCCGCGAACGAGGCGAAGCAGCCGCTGCGGCTGCTGCAAACCTCTGCGCTCGCGTCACGTGACATTTGCGTAAGGTTCTGGTAGGGTCACCCGATGAAGGCCCCTCCGCCCCTCCGGGCCGCCGCGCTCCTGCCCCTCTTCGCGCTCGCCCTCGCCTGCGCTGGCAAGAAGACCGGCGGTGAGGACTGCACGACGGACGCGGAGTGCGCCACCAACTGCTGCTTGATCGGCGAGACCTACCCCAGCGGAAAGTTTGTCGCGGCCCCTCGCGTCCGATGCACGGACTCCGCCAAGCAGCCCGAGGAGTGGTGCAAGGGTCGAAAGGGCACCGCGACGTCGAGCAGCAGCGGGAGCGGAAGCGGCACCGGGAGTGGCAGTGGAAGCGGCACCGGGAGTGGCAGCGGCTCCACGTCGAAGTGCTCGGGCAAGCCTAAGACCTTCAACGGCGTCCTCGGCTCGGCGTGCGCCCCGAATGTGTCGGCCAGCGGCGCGTCGGTGCCGTACCAGTGCGCGCGGAACGCGAGCGACTACTTCGTGGCGGCGGCGTGCGACGTCTCGACCTGCACGTGGAAGGGGCGCGTGTGTTCCCCCAACCTCTCCCTCAAGTGCTCGGCCTGCAACTTCTACAACGGCTGCGTCGGGATCCCCGACTGCCGCTGACGGGAGCCGCGCGGCGCCGGCCGGCACGCGGAGCGGCGCCCACCGCACGGGAGATCGCCGCGCGGCGGGCGGAAATGGACCTCGCGAGGTCGCGGCGCCTGGGCCCCGCAGGGAGGCGGCCAACCGCCGAGCTTACCCCTGCTCGCTGCGCCAAATCTGGATTCGACCCCAGAAGAGCTCCGTGAAGCGCTCGATCTCGTGGGGCGGGAAGAGCGCCGACACCTTCTGGTGCACGGCGGAGCGCGCCTCGTCGGTGCCGAAGAACTCCCACGCGACCTCGTCGAGGTGCGCGAGGTGCGTGGCGCAGAACTCCTCGAAGCGGGCGGTCTCGAAGTGCGCGTCGGCGAGGGCCGCGTATTTGTCGAGCTTCTCCTCGTACGAGAGGTCCATCGCCGCCACTTCGTAGAAGGGGTCCCAGTGGAGGTTTTTGTGCATCTTGCGCTTGGTCGCGGCGCAGAACACCGACCACCGCACGTAGGCCTTCACCATCCACGGGAAGTGGTAGTGGAGCGAGGTCACCTGCGAGTCGGGGCACGGGTTGGCGAAGTCGATGGGGTGCCATACACCCTCTTTGCGGAGCGCCTCGCACGAGTTGAACTCCCACCCGAAGAACGCGTTGATGGTGAGGGTCACCTTGCGCAGGTGCTCCTCCTCCGCGGCGCTGATGAAGTCCTTCTGGGTGGTGTAGCGATCGTGGAGCGGGGCATCAGGGTCGTAGAGCACGCAGTGGGTCTGCGGGCCGAAGCCGATGCAGCGCACGAAGCGATCGAAGTCGTTCACCGCCGCCTGCACGTGCATGACCGACTTGCCGCTCTCCTCGTAGGCCGCGGCCATCGCGGCCGCATCGGCCACCCGGGTGACGGCGCGCCAGCCGCCGCCGTCGTAGGGCTTCATGAACATGGGCCAGCCCATGCGGTTGCCGAGGCGGGTCACGTCGAACAGCTTCGCGTACCGCGTGAGCGTGGGCTTGAGGTCGGGGTTGCCGGGCTCGTAGCTCTTCGGCGGGATCATCCAGGTCTCGGGGATGGGCATCCCCAGCTTCATCATCGCGCAGTAGCTCGTGTGCTTCTCGTTCGACTGCACGCTCCACGGGTTGTTGAACACGTAGAGGTCATTCATCACGATGGACTTCTTTATCCACTCGCGGCTCGTGTGGTACCAGTGCGTGAGCCTGTCGATGACGAGGTCGTATTTGCACGACTGCCGCAGATCGTACGGCTCGATGGTGACACGCTCGACCTCGAAGCGGACGTGATCGTCGCCCATGGGGAGGCGAAGATCGAGCCGCTTCATGAGCGCCTCGTAGCAGAGCGGCCAGCAGACGTCCGCGCCGAGAGAGAGACCGATGTGCCTTGTCAGATCTGCCATTGTGGACTCACTCGTAGATGAACATCAGCGGCCCAGGGAAGAGCCAGGAGAGCCCCTCCCGGAGTCGATCTCGCCAGTTTTCCCAGTTGTGGCCGTCGCGCGACTCGACGAATTTCACCTGCATGCCCGTGGCGTCGAGCAGGGGCGCGAGCGACCGGTTCTCGTAGATGAGCGACTCGTACACGCCGCAGCTCATGAACACCCGCTCGCTCACCGCCATGGGGTTGCGGCGGTACTCGTTCATGAACTCGACGATGCGGTCGAACAGCGGCCCGCGCCGGTTGCTCTTGCCGATGTCGGTGAAGGCGAACGACCCCGACTGGAGGAGCAGCCGGCCCCACACGTTGGGGTAGCGGCACGCGGTGGAGAGCGCCGCCGCCGCGCCGAAGCTCGCGCCCATGAGGCACCGCGCCTGGGGCTTGTCGAGCAGCGGCAGGCGCCGCGTGAGGTCGCGCAGCAGCTCCTCCGTGAGGAAGCGGGCGTGGGTCTCGTCGTTCGCGTACTCGCGCAGGCGGTCGGGCGAGTCGGTGAAGGCGACGATGAGGTCGGGGATCTCGAGCTGGTGGATCAGGTTGTCGAGCACCGTCTTCATGCGCGCGTAGTTCAGGTAGTCGGCGCCGTCGTGCACGACGAGCAGCGGGTAGAGCCGCGTGCGCCGGAACCGGGCGGGCAGGTAGATGTGCCCCGCGCGCCAGCCGCCGAGCGCGCGGCTCTTGAAGCGGAACGGCTCGAGGCGCCCGGGGCGCGCCTCGGGGTCGTCTTGGGTGAACAGCGGGACCTCGTAGCCCTCGCTGTGCATGACCGAGTTGGCCCCGAACGGGTCGCGCGCGCGGTTCGGGTTCCGGGGGTCTTCGATCCACTGGCTGCCGCCGTGGTGGTGCACCTCGAGCTTGTACTCGACCCGCGA
>CAZHGG010000088.1:0-11816 GCA_964531755.1 uncultured Polyangiaceae bacterium | reverse complement strand
GGCCCCGCTTGCCCCGCCGGCCCCGGTCGCCGCGGCGCCGGGCGCCAGCGCCGAGGAGATCGCGCGCGCGGTCGTGCAGGAGCAGCGTGACCGCGAGCTCTACGCGAAGGTGTCCGCCGACGTGCTCGCCTGGTTGACGAGCTGAGCGTCGCCGGCGGTCGCCTGTTCACCCCTCAGCCACGCGGCGCGCGTGCCCGCCTCTGCGCGCGATATGCTCGTCGCAGGAGCGACGAGCATGACCAAGAAGAGCCCTACCGCCAAGCCGGCTGCCAAGAAGGTCACCGCCAAGAAGACCACTGCCAAGAAGGTCACCGCCAAGAAGACCACTGCCAAGAAGGTCACCGCCAAGAAGACCACTGCCAAGAAGGTCACGGCGACGGGGGCGCCAGCGAAGAGGACGACCGCCAAGAGGTCCACTGCCAAGAAGATCGCCCCAAGAAAGAGGCCGACCGCGGCGACGAAGAAGAAGCCGACCCCTGCCAAGAAGCCACCCGCAAAGAAGACGGCGACGACGACCGCGGGCGCGCTTCACGCGACCCTCGCGCGGCTCGACGAGGCGCTCCTCGCCTACGCGCCGACCCGCAAGGCGGCGATGCGCCCCGCGTCGAGCCTGGCCGCCCTCGAGCAGCTCGGGCCCGTCCCCGAGGCCCTGCGGGCGCTGTGGGCGTGGTGTGACGGGTGCTCGGAGCTCTTGCCGATCAGCGCGTCGGCCGACGCGGCGCAGCTCGATCTCCTGTCCGCGAGCGAGGCCGCGGAGGCCCTCGCGTCGATCCGCGAGGCGCGCGAGGACGAAGACGAGGACGCGACCTTCCCGCACGTGCCGTTCGCCACCGAGGCGGGCAGCGGGAACTTCGTGGTCCTCGACGCGCGCGGGCGCGCGCTCTACTGGGACCACGAAGAGGGCGCGGTCGACCCCGACCCTGTCGCCCCGTCGCTCGACGCGCTCCTCGCCCGCGCCCTCGCCGCCGTCCAGAAGAAGCGGCTCTTCGGCGGGCCGGAGGTCGCCCCGGGCACGCCCCACCCCGGGGTCGCGCGCTGCGAGAAGCTGCTCCGCGACCCCGCGAAGAACTTCGACGCCATCATGGAGAAGACCAGCTACTACGGTCAGACGAACGCCCTGCCGCCCGCGGACCGCTACAGGCTCCGGCGCAGCCTCGCGGCGGTCGCCGCGACGCGCTCGGCCGAGGAGCGGGCCGAGTTCCAAAGCCAGCTCGCCGACTCGGCGATCGAGGCCGGCGCGCTCGACGACGCCCTCGCGCTGCTCGACGCGGAGGGCGCCGACGCGCGCTCCGGCGACACGCGCGACTGGCGTGTGCTCGGCGACGCGGCCCTGCAGGCAGGCCGCTACGAGCTCGCGGCGGAGGCCTTCGCGCGCGACACGAGCCCCAGCCCGGGCTACGCCTCGCTGAGCCCCGTCGGCGAGGCGGTCGCCCTCTGGCGCGCGGGCTCCCCGCATCGCGCCGCCCTCACGCGCGCGAAGATGGCCCTCGCCGAGGACCTCGCGGCCGGCGACGCGTCGTCCCTCTGCATGCACCACACCCACGCCGCGGTGCTCGCCCACGTCGAGGGCGACCAGCCCGCCGTCGCGCGCCACCTCGCCGCGGCCCGCGCCGCGCGCACCAACCCCCGCCTCGCGGCCCCCGAAGACCTCGACCTGGCGATCGCGGCGGGGTTGTTCACGCCCGGGGGCGCGGGCTAGTCGAGGGCGAGGTCGAGGGCGAGGAGGGCCAACGGCTGGCCGCTCAGCGGGGCGCCGCGGGCGACCGTCCGCTGCAACGGCTCGTTTCTAGCCGGCTACCGCCCCGGCCTTCCGGTGCAGGGTGTCTTGGGCCCTGCGTTCGAGCTCTGCCAGGTCTGCCTTCTCTCCAAGACGGCGGCGCCTCAGAATCGCCTGACAAAGGGATTCCAGGGATAGTTGGTCCTCATCGGACGGGGCTTCTCCATGGATGTGATCCACGAGGAAAGCGAAATCGGCGACGATGGCATCGTAGAGACCAACCGCCTCTTCGTGGTTCCCAAGTCGCTCTTCGCAGTCCGCTCGGGCCAGCATCGCCGGACCGACGACATGATGGTAGTGACTCTGAACCGCGAGCACTGCCCTGCAGCGGAGTATGTGGGCCCATCGCTCCAGGTCAGCTTCACCACGCGCCCGAAGCAAGTCGGCCAGGTGCTCTGCGACAGGAGCCAGGCTTGCCCCATCGATCCATACGTCGCCGCGAATTCCGCTCCGCGGGTAGTCTCCGGCGTCCGCCTCGACCTGCCGACACTTGCGATGAATCGCGGACAAGAGGCCCTCGGCCTTCTCTCGAAAGAGCTCGTCGACGAGGCGAGGTGATTCCGCCTCGAGCTGCGTCAACAGGCTCGTGAGCTGCTCGACGCCGAGCATGACGCTCTCTTCTCGACGCGGGCGGTGAAGCCCCCGATGAATCCACTTCCACATGCCTTGGGTCCTTTCGCGCGGCCTGTCCGCCCGGCGTTCGCGCTCACAGTCAGTCGCTGGGCTCGACGGGAAGAGGTGAGCCGAACGCCCCGCCTCACGCTACACCTCGGGGCGCAGCGCGGCGCTCGCGGCGTGCGACAGCCTAAACTTCCCCGAGGGCGCAGGGAGCAGCTCGCGCCGCCGCTCGACTCTCACGCTCGCGCCGGGCCCGAGGAGATCGTGCAGGGCGTCGCGCACCGGGCCGAGATCGCATGGGGCGTACGAGAGCAGAGACGCTCGGTATTTCGCCTGTTCCTCCTGAACCAGGGCGTAGCTCACGACGTCCCGGCTCGCCGCGGCCGAGATCCGCGCGTCCACGTCGGCGGGCGTCACGAGGGACCCGTCGGTGCGCGAGAGCACGTCGACCGCGCGCCCACAGAGGCGCTCGAGCGTGTCGGTCTCGGCCCACGCGCACGTGCACGGCCCGGACGCGCGGACCGCGAGATCTCCGGTGTCGTAGCGGAGCAGTGGCATGATCGACTTGTCGAGCGAGGTCACCACCACGCGCCCCACGCTGCCGGGCGCTTCCTGTCCGCGACACAGCACCTCGAGGACGTACGACGACGGGTTCACGTGGAGGCGCCCCGCCTCGCACTGGAGCGCCATCGCGCCCAGCTCGGAGGCGCCGTACGCCTCGAACAGCGGGCACTCGAAGGCCTCCTCGATCCGTCGGCGGTGGAGCGCGCTGCACAGCTCGTACGAGGAGACGACGAGCTTCACGCGGGGCATGCGCAAGCGGAGGCGCTCGGCCTGCGCCACCACCATTGCGAGGTAGGACGGATCGGCGAGGAAATATTCGGGGGCGTGGTCCTCGAGCTCGCGCACCATGCGACGGACAGCCTCGTCCGGGAGGGACGCGATGCCGGTCGTGGTCTCGAGCGCGAGCCTTGGGCCCTGGGTGCGCTCCTCGAGCGAGGCCCGCGAGAGGTGGCACTCGGTCCCGTCGCACACCGGGGTGGTGAGGCGGGCGTAGCGCGCCCCGAGCACGTCGCGGACGGCGCGATTGAGGGTCCACGTGAAGGTCTGCGCGAGGTCCCAGTCGGCCTCGGAGCGCGCGAGCTGCTGACGCTCACCGGAGGTGCCCGAGGTCGAGAGCCAGCGGACGTCCGGCGGGAGGTCGCGCGGCAGGAAGGCGTCGAAGCGCGCGCGGAGCGTGGCCTTGTCGAGGCGCGGGAGCCTCGCGAGGTCGTCCAGGTGGTCGAGCGTGGGGAGCGGGCTCGGCAGGACGCTCGCGTAATACGGCAGCGCCGAGAGCTTCTCCAGCGCGAGCTTCAGCTTCTCGAGCCGCTCTTCCTCGAAGAAGCGTCGCCTCGCCTCGCGCTGGCGCACCCGGATTCGATCCGCGCCGTCGCCTGCGCGCTCGAGCAGTCCGAGCTCGTCGAGCACCGCGGCGAGCTCGAGGACGAGGTCCGGAGGGAGCTCGACGCCGAGCGCGCGACCGGCGGCCTCGGCGGCGCCCTCGATCGTCGGCTCACCCTCGAGGGCGCGCACGATCGCGATCTGCTCGGGCGAGAGCTCGAGCTCCCGCCCCGTGATCGGATCGAAGAAAAGCGCGGCGCCCTCCGGGGAGGGGCCGCGCTGCTCGAGATCAGGCCGTAGCCTGCGACTCACGGGGAACGGTCAGACGTCGCCGCCGCCATGGTCCGCCTTGACGCCTGCTCGCACGGACGAGGCGACGCGAACCACCTTGCGGCGGAGCTCCTCTTTGGTGAGCGTCACGGCCTTCTTCTCGGTGGTCTCGGTGGTCTTGTCGGTGTTCTTCATCAGGTCCTCCCTCGTGGAGCTTCTGGGCCTAGCACACCGATTCCCCAGGTCAAGCCACGACGGGGGACAACCTCAGGGAGGAGCGCGAGGAGGGCCACCGGCGTGACGAGCCTCTCGCTCGCCGCGAAGGTGCCTTCAGGTCCTCGCAGGGGGACGATGAATCATCCGTGTGCGTCATCCCCCCACGACGAGCAACGGCACCCGACCATGCCCGAGGGCCGAGGCGCTCACGTCCGCGCCGGTCGCGCCTCGAGGATCGAGACCCAAGCGCTCGTGGGCACGACGCGGTGGAGGCGGAGCCCCGCCTCCGAGAGCAGCGCGGAGAGCTCGCGCCGCGTGCGCTCCCTTCCCCCGAACATGACGAGCATGTGGAGATCGGCGAGCGCGTGGGACGACGTGCGGCCGCGAGGGGGCAAGATCCGATCGATCACGTAGACCCGCTTGCCTCGGCACCGCTCGAGGACCGCGCGCGCGTCGTCGTCCTTCATGCAGTGGATCACCTCGACCAGGAGGTACGCGTCGTGGCCCTCGGGGATGGCCTCGCGGGCGTCGCCCTCCGCCACGGTGCACCGCGACGCGAGGCCTCGCGCCGCGAGCCTCGGGCGCGCGCGCTCGGCGACGTGGGGGGCGTCCAGCAGGACACCCGAGAGCGACGGCTGTCGCTCGAGGAGCGCGGAGAGCAGGTCCCCGCTGCCACCGCCCACGTCGACCACCGAGCGCGCCCACGCGAGATCGAGGGCCTCGAGGATGGCGCCGTCGCGCGCCGCCCCGCGCCGAGCGCGCGCGGCCTCGGCGGCCTCCATCGCGTCCGGATCGTGCGCGAGGTGCTCGTAGAAGGTGCGCCCGTGAGCTTGCTCGAACGCGGCCCTGCCTGTCGCCATCGACCACATGATGGCGCCCCAGGCGCGGTGCTGCTCGCCGCCGGCGAAGAGCACGGCGGCGCGGCGCGAGCGCGGATGATCCGGCAGGAGCAGGCGCGCGGCCGAGGTGAGCCGCACGCGTCCGTCGCGCCCGAACGCGAAGACCCCCACCGAGGCGAGGGCCCCGAGGGCGCGCCCGAGGCTGTCCTCGTGCACGCCGGCGTGCGCCGCGAGCGTGGCGACGTCGACGGCGCCGTCTCGCACGCGCTCGGCGATGCGGAGCTTGGCGGCCACGTAGAGGAGCTGCGGCACCGCGTAGGTGCCCGCGGTGTCGAAGAGCTCCTCGTCCGAGGCGCTCACGCCCGACCCCGATCGAGGAGGCTCGCGAGCGCGTCGCGGAGTCGCAGGAGCTCCTCCTCCGTGTTGTAGAATGCAAGCGAGACGCGCAAGGTCGCGCCGAGCCCGAGGTGCGCGTGGAGGGGGTGCGCGCAGTGGTGCCCCGCGCGCGTGAGGATGCCGAAGGTGTCGCTCAGCACGCGCGAGAGGACCTCGGCGCCCATCGCGGTCTCGGTCATGGAGAGAATGGGCGCCCGCGCGACTCCGTCGGCGGGTCGACACGGGGTGAGGCCCGGGAGCCGGCTCACGCACGCGTCGAGCGCTTCGCAGAGCACCTGCTCGCGCCGCTCGATCGCGTCCATGCCGATCGCGTCGAGGTAGTCGATCGCGGCCCCGAGGCCGATCACGGCGGCGATGTCCGGGGTGCCGGCCTCGAGGCGCCACGGCAGCTCGCGCAGCTCGTACGAGAGATCCGGGGCGACGTTCGCCACAGCTCCGCCACCGAGCGAAGCCGGGGTGAGGCGCTCGAGGGCCTCGCGCTTGCCGTAGAGCGCTCCTGCGCCGGTCGGCCCGAGCGTCTTGTGGCCCGAGAAGGCGAGGTAGTCGCAGTCGAGCGCCTCGACGTCGATCCGACGGTGCGCGACGGCCTGGGCCGCGTCGACGAAGAGCGGCAGACCGTGGCGGTGCGCCATGGTCGCCCACTCCGCGACGGGCACGACGACCCCGGTGACGTTCGAGCACGCGGTGACGGCCACGAGGCGCGTGTGGTCGTCCACGAGCGCCTCGGCGGCCTCGAGATCCGGCAGCCCCGCGGGCGTCAGCGGAGCCGCGCGGACCGCGCACCGCGCGCGCCACGGCAGCAGGTTCGAGTGGTGCTCGAGCACGGTCGAGACGACGTTGTCGCCCGGCCCGAGCGCGAGCCCCGAGGCCACCAGGTTGGCGGCCTCGGTGGTCCCCCGCACGAACACGATCTCCGCGGCACGCGCGCCGACGAAACGCGCCACGCTCTGCCGACTCCGCTCGTACTCGACCGACGCGCGGTCCACGAGCGCGTGGTGCCCGCGATGGACGTTGGCGGCGTATTCGGAGAGGTAGGCGTGGACCGCGTCGATGACCGGCCGGGGCTTGAGCGAGGTCGCGGCGTTGTCGAAGTGGACGAGCGGGGGCTCCCCGCGATGGCGGAGCATGGGGAAATCGTCGCGGAGGCGCTGCACGTCCATTCGCCACGAGGCTACCGAAAAATGGAGGATCGCGGGCGAAGCCTGACGCGGTCACCCACCGCTCCCGCCCTTCAGGCGCGCGACCAGCGCGAGCCGCTCACGGGCACTGGTTCCGCGTGTCTCCGGGCGTGCCCTTCGGGCCGCTCGCCCCGCACGAGGGGGTCGCGAGGCACCAGCCGCCGGGCACGTCGTTCGCGATCGCAGCGCGGGCCGACTGCTTGCGCCGGGGAGTCCACGTCGCGATCGATCTCGCGCTCGCCCTTCGGGCCCTCGTCGCCGAGGCTGCGCTGCGCGAGGTCGAGCGCGGCGTCGGTCGTGCCGCAGAGCTCGACCCTCTCGCCGAGCTCGTCCCTCACGCCGTCGGGGTTGATCGTCCGCTCGCTGAAGTCACCTCGCCGGCCGTGGACATCGAGCTGCGAGAATCGACGCAATCCCTATAGCCCACGCTGATGACGACATCACATCCGAGGCGGAGGTGACATTCTCCCGCTTCGTTCTGATCGCGATAACCAAAGTCGCCCGGACTCACGTCGTATTCAGTGAGGTTGTGTCCTTCGCTGTTCAGAGCAGCAACGATCTCTTTCAGACGAGCGGACACCACGTCATTGAGATCGACCAGGACCTGTCGCTGCAGATCGTCGGCAAGCCCACGCGCTGCGGACACACTGGCTGCATTGGCCTCGAACGCGGCCTTCCCATACTTTGAGTAGTTCATCGCGTGTCACCTCGTAGCGGTCCAACGTTGACATCAAGTTGCGAGCCGGAGCCCGCGAGCACGGTGTCACGAGGAAGCACCGCGCGCAGCGGGCAGTCGCATGGCACGACCGTGCCAGCCAGGCCTCACGCCGCAAGCCTTTTTTGGCTCGCGGCGCGCTGCGACGCAGTCGCGCGACAGCCTCTGTCACACGTGACGCACGTGAGCCCTACTTGAGCGGGAAGGTCTCCCAGGGGCACGCCGAGAACGCTTGGCACTTGTCGAACGACAGCTCTCCCCCGCTCGTCGCCATGTATCTACCAACGATGTTGAGCAGATACGTGCCGAGGTCGAAGGGCTTGGTGGGGTCGGGGCTCACGAATCCGTGCTTGCCCTTCGGGCTCAGCATGGGGAGGACGAGCCCGGTGTAGCCGCCGTCGGCCGCCTTGCGCACGAGGCGGAGCGGCGGCGCCAGGCGCGGCACGTCGAGCCCGTCGTCGACCGGCACCACCGACGCGAGGTGCTCCACGTCCATCAGCACCGGGTTGCCCTTGCTGTCGCGGTGCCGCCCGAGGCGGTAGGTGCCCTCGACGGTGCCGGTGTCGAGGAGCACCTGGTTCTGCGGCTTGCCGTAGCGCGGATCGTCGCGGTCGTACTCCACGAAGCCCGCGGCGCGCGCCATCGCGATCCCGCCCGCGATGAGCACGCCAGGATCGCCGATGGACGGCATCATGAGCACGCGGGTCTTCACGGTCTCGCCGGTGCCGTAGGTCATCGTGCGGGTGCCGTCCCAATACGGAGCCCAGTTCATGGGGTCGGCGGCGTCGAGCGCGATCTGCGAGAGCCCCAGGAATCGGCGCAGGTCCGGCGTGGCGCGGCGCTGCCCGAAGCCGTCGCACGGCGCCACGAGCGGCGCACCCGCGTCGAACACCTTGTCGCCCAGCGCGACCTCGTAGCCGAACGTGGAGATCTTCGCGTAGGGGGCCTCCGCCGGCACCTCGCAGCCCTCGCGGGGGCGCGGCGTGGCGGGTCCGCGGTACACGCTGAGCTCGAGGGGGTCGCCCGCGTCGACCGAGACCGCCACGCGGAAGGTGCCCGTCGCCTGCACCTGCGCGCACCGGTGCTCGCCGGTCTTGCCGTTGCGGATCACCACGGTGTCCTTCGGGGAGAGCGCGGGCAAATCACTAATTTTTACGGACACATCCTGCGTCTGGCCGAGGTTCACGCGGGCCATGAGCGCGCCCTTGTCGGCGTAGAAGAGCGGGCCGATGGCGCGGAGCACCATGGCGTCCCGGATGCCGCTCAGGGTCGAGCGCGTGCCGATCTCGCTCAGCATGCCGCCCGGCACGATCGAGACCGCGTCGTCGATCTGCGGCTCGACCCCCGCGAACACGCCGCCCGTGATGCCGCCGAGCGACCCGCCGATCACGTGGAGCGGCGCGGCGCCGCCCACGTCGACCACGCCGTCGCCGTCAAAGTCGCCCGCGAGCCCGGGCGCGCCCTTCGCGCCCGGGTCGAACGCCCAGCGCGCCTTGCCGTCGAAGCCGCGCAGGGTGCGCACGACCTGCATGGCATCGACCATCGTCTGGCGCACCATGTCGCGCGTGTGGAACACGTAGGCCGTCCAGTAGTCGTCGCCCGAGTCGACGTTGCCGTCGCCGGTGGAGTCGAGCGCGCGCCCGAGGATGAGCGACTCCCCTAGCCCTGCGAGCCCGGCCTTCTTGAAGAAGCCGCGCACCAGGCCGAGCTGCACGCTCGTGACGCCGATGCCGTGGCTCGGCGCGTCGATGCCCATCGTGGCGATGCCGTAGCTCGCGAGCAGCCCCGCGAACGGCAGCGCGTCGAACTTGCTGCCGCCGTGGCCGTGGATGAAGATCGCCACGGGCGCCGGGCCCTTGCGCTTCTTCGGCACGAAGAGCCAATAAGGCACCTCCTCCGAGCGCGGCGGCGCGTCGAGGTCCCACACCTGCTTGTAGAGCGGCAGCGGCTTGCCGGCGGCGTCGGCGCGGGGAAAGAGCTGCGGCGACTTGATGGCCCCGGCCACCACGAAGTCGACGGTCTTCATCGTCGCCTCGAAGACCGCGGCCTCTTCTTTCGACGAGCCCGTGAGCGCGAGCAGATCGAGCGCGAGCGGGATGAACGCGCTCATCGGCGCGAGCTTGGGCGTGGTCACCCCGGGCGCGGGATCGCGCACGTCGTCGAGGCGCGACGGCGTGGCGGGGAAGTCGTTCGCGAGCTTCGCCATCGGGCCGAGGCCGTAGAGGCCGTCGCGCACCTGGCGGTAGTCGTGCGTGATGCTCTGCGTGGTGAAGGTCCACGTGAAGGCCACGTCCGGCACGGCGAGGCCGTGGCGGCCCAGGCACTCGGGCAGCGGCGCGAGCGCGGGCGCCTGCTCGACGTGGTGGATGCCGCCGAACGGGGAGCGCACGGGCTCGCCCGCGGGCGACACGAGGCGCTTCGTCAGCACCGCGGCGTAGGTCGTGGCCTCGCGCATGGGCATGACCGGCTTCAGGATGAGCGTGTTGGTCTCGCGCTCGTAGAAGTCGAGCACCTGCGAGCCTGGGTGCATGGCGCGCCCGTCGCGCGTGTTGGGGTGGTCGAGGACGCCGTCGCCATCGGTGTCCTCGCCGGGGTCGAGCACGCCGTTGCCGTTCGTGTCCTCCTCGGTCTCGTCGAACACGAGGGTCTGCAGCCCGGCGCGGGGATCGGACTCGAAGATGTTGGTGTTGGCGAGCACCTGCGGGTAGTTGCCCTGGCCGAGGTCGAGCGGCACCGCCTGGCAGAAGCCGGGAGAGCCGGGCGTGACGTCGAGCACGAGCACGGCGTCGTCGCGGGTGTCGAAGCGGTCGCCGTGGTGCCGCTTGATGAGCACCTCGGGATCGATGGGCGCGGAGAAGCTCACCGTGAGCGGCGCGAGCGTGCCCCAGCCCGAGAGCTTGTTCAGATCGGCGCGCGTCGCCTGCTCCCACGCGGTGGGCCCGGCGAGCACGCTGGCGTTCAGCCTCCGGCGCGTGGGCGAGCCCTCGTCGTAGCGGGTGGCGAAGTCGTTTGGCAGAGGTATCTCTGCGAAAGGTTTATTAAATACGTCAAAGCGAACCACGGGCCCGGTGCCCCGCGACGGCTCGCCCATGAACGTGGGCGCCTCGGAGAAGCAGCCCCCCGCGGCGCCGAGGGAGCCGAGCAGGAGCGGGACGACGACGGCGGGGCCGAGGCGCGGGGCGACGCGCGAGGCGAGGCGCGACGCCGCGCCCGAGAGGAGCCGGTGGAGGAACGGGGTGGGCATCAGGGGCTCTCCTTGCACATCTCAAAACCGCCAACGAAGCATGCCACGTCCACCCCCGACCGCGCCCATGCGGGCGCCCTCGAGCGACGTGAAGGCCGCGCCGGGGAACAGCGCCCCGGCCTCGACGCCGAGCGTGATCTCCTGGCCGTAGAAGAGCGCGCGGTCGCGCACGCCGAGGTCGACCTCGGGGCCGCGCGCGCGGGCGGCGGGGCCGCCGAGGGCGGAGCGGGGCGCGCCGCCGGTGATGCGCGCGTTGAAAGGGTCGGTGCTGGGCACGTTGGCGAGCGCGAACAGCGGGCCGCCGTAGACCTCGAGGCCCGCCATGGGGCGCACGCGGAGCCGCGGGAAGAGCGCGACGGTGTTCGTGGCCGCGCCGCGCGTGGGCAGCCGCTCCACGTCCTGCGCCGTGCCCACGAGCTGCGGATCGCCCGCCAGCGCCGACGCGCGCGCGGTCTGCGAGGCGACCACGTGGCGGAAGAGCAAGAGGCCGTAGCCGAAGTTCGGGTCGACCTGGAAGGCGTTCTGCGCGCCATCGTAGCCGTTCTGGTCGCCCGACGCGTAGAGGAAGTCGAGCACCGAGCCCACCGCGCCCATGTCGACCGAGGCGCGCGCCGCGCCGCCGAGCGAGAGCACGTCGTGGGTCGGCCGCTCGGGGGTCGCGCCGAGCTGGGTCGTGCCGGTGATGAGCGCCCACTCGGTCTCGAGGCCGAGGGTCGCCCCGGGCACGCGCACCGTCGCCTTCGCGGTGAGGTCGGCCACGGTGACGTCGGTGGCCCTGCCCGCGGAGCTCTCCTGGTGGCGCCGCACCACGTAGGCGCCCGCGGAGAGCGGCTCGCCGAACCCGACGAGGAGCGCGCCGAAGGCCTGCCGCGCCGAGTCGCCCTCGAGGAGCAGGTCGTCGCCGAGCACCTTGTCGACGCCGACCGAGGCCACGATCCGGGCCGCGCTGAGCGGCCCCGTGGCGAGCTGCGCGCGGAGGACGCGATCGCCGCGGCGCGGGTCGACGAACACGGCGCTGCCCGGCTCCCAGCCGTGCGCGCCGTCGTTGGCCAGCAGGCCCATGCCGAAGTGGCTGGTCTGCGCGCCCACGTCGTTGTGCAGCGACGGGCCGAGAGACTCGCGCGAGTGGAGCTTGCGGAGCTGGAGGGTGTGGCCGTCGGTGCCGAGCGCGCCCGGGGCC
>CAZHGG010000087.1:0-11841 GCA_964531755.1 uncultured Polyangiaceae bacterium | reverse complement strand
ATCTACGGCGCCCCGCCGCCGCCCCCGAGGCCGCCGCGGCCGAAGAAGTGATCCGCATGCATTCTGCACACACCTCGGGGCGCGCGCGCGGCGCCGCAGACGCTGGAGATCGTCGCCCATGACCCTCGGACCCCGCCCCCGCTCTCTCCCGCTCGCGCCTGCGGCGCCGCCGGCGACGCGAAAGCTGCCGCTCTTCGAAGAGGCCCGCGCCATCGACAAGCGGTGGAGGCCCATCTACGTGGTGTGGGAGGTCACCCTCGCGTGCGATCTCGCCTGCCGGCACTGCGGCTCGCGCGCCGGGCGCGCGCGGCCAGACGAGCTCACCACCGCGGAGGCGCTCGATCTCATCGACCAGATGGCGGCGCTCGGCGTGAAGGAGGTGACCATCATCGGCGGAGAGGCGTACCTCCGCGACGACTGGACCGAGCTCGTGCGCCGCATTCGCTCGCACGGCATGTCGTGCAGCATGACGACCGGCGGCCGCGGCCTCACGCTCGAGCGCGCGCAGGCTGGAAAAGACGCGGGCCTCCTCTCCGTGTCGGTGTCGGTCGACGGGCTGCGCGAGACGCACGACGGGCTGCGCGCCGCGCAGGGCAGCTTCGACGCGGCGATGACGGCGATCGACAACCTGAAGGCGGTGAAGATCCCGTTCTCGTGCAACACGCAGATCAACCGCCACTCGATGCCGGAGCTCGAGGAGCTGTTCGACCTGCTCGTCGCCCGGGGCATGCACTCGTGGCAGATGCAGCTCACCACCGCCATGGGCCGCGGCGGGGACGAGCCCGACATGCTGCTCCAGCCGTGGGAGCTCCTGGAGCTCTTCCCCATGCTCGTGCGCATGAAGCGCCGCGCCGACGCCCGCAACGTGCGCTTCTGGACGGGCAACAACATTGGCTATTACGGGCCCCACGAGGCCGAGCTCCGGCGCACGTTCCCGGGTAGCCACCGCGGCACGTGCGGCGCCGGGCGCCTCAGCATGGGCATCGAGGCCAACGGCGACATCAAGGGGTGTCCGTCGCTGCCGACGCAGGACTACGTGGGCGGGAACATCCGCGATCACAAGCTCGTCGACATTTGGGAGGGCACGAAGGAGCTGCGCTTCACGCGCGACATGACGGTGGAAGACCTCCACGGGTACTGCCGCACTTGCTACTACGCCGAGGAGTGCAAATCGGGCTGCAACTGGACGACGCACGTGCTGTTCGGCAAGGTCGGCAACAACCCGCTCTGCCACCACCGCGCCCTCGACCTCGCGCAGAAGGGGCGGCGCGAGCGCATCGTGAAGGTGCAGGCGGCGCCGGGCCTGCCGTTCGACTACTCGCTCTTCGAGCTCGTGGAGGAGGCGTTCCCGGAGGAGGAGCGCGCGCCGCTGCTGGAGCTGGCCAACGCGATGATGAAGCGCCCGGGCCCGCCGCCGGCCTGAGTCGGTGTCGCCAGGGGCGTCAGAGCGACGAGCGCACGATCACGCGGTTGTAGAGGACGTTCTGGCTAGGAGGGATGCCGTTTTGACCTCCGAAGCGGACCATCCGCCTGTGCGCCGGATCGTAGGCCATGGTCTCCCAGTAGTACCCATTCGTCACAGGCATCGCGTTCGTGTCGGCCCAGCACGCGCCATTCCACTCCCAGACGTGGAACGGCGTCGTGGGTGACCCCGCTGGGGAGTAGTGACCCATGGCGACCGTGGCGCCTCGGACCGGGTCGAACTCCAGGGCTTCCGCCTGCGAGACGAACGATGGCGCCGTGAAGCCGCTCGGCGGCCTCGTCCACGCGATCCCGTCATACTCGTAGGTCACGCCCGAGATCAGGAACACGACCCTCTTGCGGGCCGGGTCGTACGCGGCCCCATTCAGCCAGGCCGACGCGCCGCCCAAGCCACAAGGCGCGCCGCCCGGACCGCAGATGCGGGTCCACGCGGCGCCGTCCCACTCCCAGGTGTCCTCCGGATCCGTCCAGCCACCCGCGTTCGAGCCCGTCCTCCCGCCCACGAGGACCAGCCGATCGCGCGCGGTGTCATAAGCGAGGGCTGCGTGGGATCGGGCGCTCGGCCTGTTCGCTCCGCACGCCGCGGACGTGCACAGTTGGGTCCACACCGCGCCGTTCCAGCTCCACAGCTCGTCGTTGCCCAGGCTCGCCGCGTTTCCGCCGAACATGTAAACCTTGTTGTGGATCGGGTCGGTCGTCATCGCGTGGGCGGTGCGAGCGGATGGCCTCGGACCGCCCAAGCCCACCTCGGTCCACGTGGCGTCCTTCAGCTGCCACGTGTCGCCGATCACGACGTAGTCGGAGCCGCCCGACACCCCCGGCTCGCCGCCGAACAGGAGCATCGCCTCGTTGACGGGATCGTACGCCATGCGCGCGTTCATTCGTCGGCTGGGGCCTGGACCGCCCGACGGGAGGAGCTCTGTCCACACGGCCGCGCCGACGCTCCCTGTGCACGCACCGCACGTGCCCGTGGCGGGCTTGCACTCGCTGCCGGCGCTGCAGGGTGTGGAGGGCGTCCAGGCGCCGCCGACGCACGTCTTGGGGGTGCGCGCGTCGAGGCAACCGCCGCCCGAGGAGCACTCGACGCAGGCGGCGGACTTGGGAGTCCCGGGTGTCTCGAGGCAGGCGGGGGTGGCGCCGGAGCAGGGGGTTCCGGCTCCCCAGGTGCTGTCGGGGTTGCAGGTCCTCCGGGTCGTGCCGAGGCAGCCCGACTCGTCCGGGGGAGTGCAGTCGACGATGCCACACTTGGCCGGCGAGTCCTTGAGGCACTTGGGGGTCGCGCCCGAGCACGCGACGGGGGAGCCCCAGGTGCGGACGCCGTCGCAGGTCTCCAGGGTGTTGCCCGCGCACCGGGTGTCGCCGGCGGCTCCGCACGTCTTGCCGCACGTGCCCGCGCCGGAGCAGATGGGATCGCTCGCGGGGCAGGGGGTCGAGGCTCCCCAGGTGCGGTCGGACTGGCACTTTTGCGTGCTGTCGCCGTCGCAGCGCGTCGCGTTGGGGGTGCACTCCTCGACGCACTTGTCGAGCTTGCAGAGGGGGAAGGCGCTGGGGCAGTTCTCGGCGACCCAGGCGCCGTCTTGCGCGCAGGTCTCGAGCACCGGCCCCGCCGCGCCGCCCGGGCAGCGCTTGGTGCCCGGCGTGCACCGAGAAGGGGGCGCGCTCCCGGTGCCCGTGGCGCTCGGCGACGCCGTGGTCGCCGGCGTCGTGTCGACCGGGCCCGCCTCGCTGGTGGAGCCGTTGTAGTTGGAGGAGATGGTGTTGTTCTTGCACGAAGACGCGACCACTCCCGTCACGCCCACGAGCAGCAACACACACGTTGGTAGCCTGCGCGAAAGTACCCGAAACGTTTTCATGAACGAACCCTCTCTACGAATGTCTGTTTTTCAGCGGAGACCCGTGTCGCGCGCCCGAGGTGCGACCTCGAGACCCCAAGGCCGTCGCACGCAGCAACGACGAGTCGACTGACCTCAGCCAGCGGTGCGACGCCCAGAAAGAATCGCCCCTTCAGAGAGAGGAGCGCGCCCAGACCACGTTGTGGTAGGTGACGCCGTTCTCGATTCCGCCCATGCGCACGATGCGTGAGTTGGTGGGGTCCCACGCGGTGGCTTGGCCCCGCGCGCCGTGCGAATCGGAGCCAGGGCTCGTGTTCGACCAGCACGCTCCGTTCCACTCCCATATTCTGAAGTCGAACTCGCTTGGGTGTCCAAGCGACACGAGCACTCTGCGCAGCGGATCGTACACATTGGCCATCGCCGCGCCGTAGCTCCCTCCGGGAAAGGGCGGCGTGGCGTTCCCGCTGCCGAGCGTCCACCCGACGCCGTCGTATTCATAGAGTCGACTCGGCGCGCCGCCGCTGGTGGCGTCGGTGATGAGAAAGGCTGTCCGCTTGCGAAGCGAGTCGTAGACGGCGCCCCCGAAGATCTCGTGCATCGGAGCGAACCCGCAAGACGCGAGCGCGCCCCCACACTTCTGCGTCCAGCCCGCGCCGTCCCACTCCCAGGTGTCGTCGGCCGTGTTCCCGGCCCCGAGCCCGCCGACGAGCACGAGGCGGTCGCGATAGGAGTCGTAGGCGAGTCCGGCGGCCGTGCGTGGGCTCGGCCTGTTCGCGCTGCACGCCGCGTCCACGCAGCGCTGAGTCCATGTGGCCCCGTTCCACTCCCAGAGCTCGTTGTTCGTTGTCCCCGCCAGCGTCGCCCCGCCAAACATGTAGACCTTCCCGTTCGTGGTGTTCGTCGCCATGGCGTGGTTGCTCCGGGGGCTTGGCTTCGTGGCGGGGTTGAGCCCGGTCCACACTGCGCCCGTGAGTCGCCACGTGTCGTTCGCGACGGTGCTCCCGCCGGTGCGTCCTCCGAAGAGGATCATGCTGCCGTCGCTCGGGTCGAACGCCAGCCGCGAGTCGGAGCGCCCCGGCGGTGGGCCGCCGATCGTCCCCACCTGCACCCACGCGTTCGCCCCCGCCACGCCCGTGCACACACCGCACGTGCCCGTGGCGGGCTTGCACTCGCTGCCGGCGCTGCAGGGTGTGGAGGGCGTCCAGGCGCCGCCGACGCACGTCTTGGGGGTGCGCGCGTCGAGGCAACCGCCGCCCGAGGAGCACTCGACGCAGGCGGCGGACTTGGGAGTCCCGGGTGTCTCGAGGCAGGCGGGGGTGGCGCCGGAGCAGGGGGTTCCGGCTCCCCAGGTGCTGTCGGGGTTGCAGGTCCTCCGGGTCGTGCCGAGGCAGCCCGACTCGTCCGGGGGAGTGCAGTCGACGATGCCACACTTGGCCGGCGAGTCCTTGAGGCACTTGGGGGTCGCGCCCGAGCACGCGACGGGGGAGCCCCAGGTGCGGACGCCGTCGCAGGTCTCCAGGGTGTTGCCCGCGCACCGGGTGTCGCCGGCGGCTCCGCACGTCTTGCCGCACGTGCCCGCGCCGGAGCAGATGGGATCGCTCGCGGGGCAGGGGGTCGAGGCTCCCCAGGTGCGGTCGGACTGGCACTTTTGCGTGCTGTCGCCGTCGCAGCGCGTCGCGTTGGGGGTGCACTCCTCGACGCACTTGTCGAGCTTGCAGAGGGGGAAGGCGCTGGGGCAGTTCTCGGCGACCCAGGCGCCGTCTTGCGCGCAGGTCTCGAGCACCGGCCCCGCCGCGCCGCCCGGGCAGCGCTTGGTGCCCGGCGTGCACCGAGAAGGGGGCGCGCTCCCGGTGCCCGTGGCGCTCGGCGACGCCGTGGTGGCCGGCGTCGTGTCGACCGGGCCCGCCTCGCTGGTGGAGCCACCGTAGGACGAGATCGTGTTGGTCTTGCAAGACGAGGCGACGATCCCCGTCGCGCCCGCCAAGAGCCATACACACGTGGGCAGCACCCGGGGAGAAAGCTTTTTCATGATCGAATCCTCTCTGTGAAGGTCCCTTCGGCGAGGCGCTGCCTCACCAACCGTGGCGCACGATCCCAAGGCCAAGGACGGGGATCGCGACGGAGGTGCTCGTCGCGCTGCCCGAGATCCCAAGGAAGTCGAGCCCCCCGAACGCCGCGGGGACGAAGCCCCCGAGCGCGGCGACGTCGGCGTCCACGAAGACGCGCCCGTGGATCTCGAGCTGCCGCTGATGCTCGACCGTCGACGTCGTCGTCAGCGCCCCGCTCGTCGAGGCGACAGCGAGCTGCTGACGTGTAATCTGGAAATAGGCGCCCTCGGCCCGAACGCGTACGCCTAGAATCTCCGGAATCACGCGGACGCGCACGCGGAGGCGCGAGGTCGCGTGCGCCGTCAGGCTCGACTGCGAGGTCAAGGCGAACGTGCTCCCGTTCGTGAACTTCGTCACGTCCGGATCTTCGTATTGCGCGCCACCGCCCACGAGCGCCTGCAGGGTCCAGCGATCGTTCGGGCGCCCCCGACGCACGCCGATGAGGCCCGCTCCCCGTCCCATGCGTGAGTCGAAGTCGTAAAAGCTGCTGAGGGTGTCCTCGAGGGGGACGGTCGTCGTGTCGTAGTAGTCGAAGCCGCCGGTCAGCCTCAGCTCGAGCCTCACGTCTTCGCTCGCGGCCGCCTCGCCCGGCAGCCACCAGCCCTCCACGGAGCCGCCCCCGTGCGTGTAGTCGTTGAGTGTCTTGTCGTCGTCGAGCGAGTACATGTCGACCCAGCCGCGACCGACCAGTCCGACCTTTGGGGTCGCGTAGCCAACGCTCGCGTCGCCGACCACCTTCTGCTCCGAGAAGTCCACCTCGGGGACGCCGCCGTTCAGCTCGAACAGCCAGGGCGTCGCTCCGAGGCCGAGGACCGCCTTGAGCTCGAGCGCGCCGCCAGCGTCGACGCCATACCGCTCCGCCAGAGAGGCGCCCAGCTTGTTCGGGTCGATCGTCGCGCGACCGTCGCGCACGACGACCGCGCCGGGCAGCGCCCCGAACACCCCCGCGACGATGGGCGACGTGTTGGCTCCTCGCCCGATGGACTGCACGAGCGCGTCGACGTCGGCGCCAGCCGCCGCGCCCGTCGCGAGGCGCGCGAGGCCCGACCTGGCCGGCGACTCGCGTAGGGCGCGCGCGACCTCGCGCAGGTCGGCGCTCGCGAGCCCCTCTCGGCGAAGCCGTTCGAGTGCGACGGGAGGCGTCCCGCGAAGCGCGTCGAGGGCTTCCAGGCACGCCCGCTCGGCGGGTGTGGGCGGTGGGTTCTCGGTCCCAGCAGGCGGCGGCGCGGAGCCCGCGCCCCGTCGCCGGAGCGTGAGGGCCGTCTCGTCGACGGTCGTGGCGCGCACGACCTCCGGGGCGCCGGCGCTCCGTGCGACGGGGTCCTGCGCGACGGCGGCGCACCGGCCCTTCGCGGCCTCGAGCGCGTGAGCGATCCGCTCGAGGTTCGCGGGCGCCTCGTCTGGGAGGAGCGCGCGCACCACCGCGTGGTCGACGGCGCGCGCCGCCTGTCGCGCGGTTCCCAAACATGCGGCCGGAACGCGCCCTCGCCGCGACGGAAACCCGAGCGGCGCGAGGGCCACGCTCACGGCGAGGCCTTCGTAGATCGCGTCGAGTCTGCGCGTCGCCGTGCAGCCGCCCTCCGCGCGGAGGAGCTCGTCGAGGCGATGGACGAGCGCGCCCCGAACGACCGCCGAGCCCGCCCCTCCGAGCTCCTTGAGGCGCTCGTCGTCAGTGGCCACGATCGCGGCGATCGCGGCGACGACCTCGGCGAGCGCGAGGTCTTGGTCCCGGCCGAGCGCGGCCTCGACCGTGGACTGGAGAGCGTCGGCGAGCGACCGCTTCGCCCGCCGCGCGACGAGGCCATCCGACTCCTGCGGCGCGATGAACGAAGGGGCGATGGCGAGCGGCGGACGGCCCCATGACGCACGACAGAGGGGGGCCACGCACCAGCGGTCGAACGGGGCCTCGCGCGCGAGGACGACCTCGGCGGCCGCGCCGGAGGTGGGCTGCGCGCGGGCGTCGTCGCTAGTCGCGATCGTCGCGAGAGCGAAGAGCGCGAAGGCCGGGAGGGCCGCGCGCGTGCGACGACGAGTGGGGTGGTTCATGGATGTGCAGGAGGAGGCTTGGCGTCGACGCGCTTGGCGCGCGCGACGGTCGCGAAGCCCTCGTCGATCGCGCGGCGCGCGCCGAGGGGCCTGACCGCGACATCGTGTCCGTGGCGAGCCATGGCCTGCATACGGTCGCCATGCCGCCTACTCCGATGCGACGAGCGACTTGGCCCGAGCTCGGCGACTCGTCGGTTCATAGGTGTCCTCGCCCCAAGTGCGGAGCCGTCTCCGCGTGACCCCAGAGCATGCGGCGAGGCGGGCTCGTCGGGTATCGTGGAAACCCCTCGATTGGGCCGTTTTTGTCTGCGCTCCTTAGGAGTCGGCGCGCGTCACCGGACGCAGAGCACCCCGTGGCTCCGGCCAAGCTCCGTGAGGAACGAGGCGCCGGTGCTCTCGACGATCCACCCGAGTCCACCCTCCGACGACGAGGTCCACGTCTCCCAAGGGCAGGGGAACGCGCACGACTCGCTGTTCGTCCCCGCGATGGCCAGCGCCTCTTCACGGCTCGGCAGTCGCATCCCTCTCCCGGAGCAGTAGTCCAGCGCCCTCGTCGCCGACTGCGAGGGGCCCCCGGCTCCCGCCACCGAGTAGTACTTCTTCGCCGACCACGTGAGCTGGGTGGAGGCGTCGCGAACCCGCCCCGACCCGTCGCCCTCGCAGCCCGGGGTCGCAGGCTCGACCAGCGCGTAGCGGCGCCCTGGCCCGCAGCCCGCGCTGCCGCCGTCCACGGGGAGCACGCACGAGCGCGCGGTGGCGAAGCGGAGCTGGCCCGCCTGCGCGCGGACGGCGCCGCCCATGGACGTGCACTGCGTCAGCGCGCAGGCCGTGGTCTCTCGCACCGAGTCCTCCGCAGACGCCGCCCCGAGCGTCGCGACGAGCACGACGAAGGCGGTCGCCGCGGCGCAGGTCGCGATCGTCGCGGGCGCGCGCACGGAGGTGCAGCGCAGGCCGTCGGTCCCGCCGGTCGCCGCGCTCAGCGCGCCGGCGATCCGGCCCACCGCGCGGTCGACGTTCGTCAGACAACCGGCGTCGCCCGGGGCGAGACCCTCGCTCGCGCGGGGCCCGCCCAGCCCCAGCTCGCCCGCGCGCGTGGCGAGGGCGACGAGGGCCCTCTGGAAGGGGGCGCTCAGCAAGGCGTCCTGCGCGTCGGCGTCCCTCCAGTCGAACGAGGCGAGGCCGTCGAGGTCCATCGGAGTCAAGCTCGCCGCCAGGACCGTGGCGGCCGCCGTCGTCGAGGTGTCGGGGGCGCCGCTCAGCATCGCCGCCATCGTGTCGCTCTGGGGAGTCGGCGCGGGTGCCGCGGACGAAGCGCACGACGCGAGCGCCGCCGCGCAGAGGGCGAGGAGCGTGGCGTGTCCAGTGGCGCGCGAGGTGGGCATGTGGCGTGGTGGCTCAGGGCGAGCGAGGGAGTGTCATCACCTCAGGGGTTACGCGGGAGGGACGGCCGCACGTAGACCTCGTTCGTGAACCGCGCGAGCTCCGCGCCGCCGTCCCGGGTGTACCCACCGAAGCGCACGAGCCGCGCGTTCTTCAGGTCGTAGGCCATCGCCTGGTGCTGGACGCCGTAGGGCGCGCCCGCGGGCGTCGTGTCGCTCCAGCACGCCCCGTTCCACTCCCAGAACGCGACCTGCCCTTCTGCGCGGTGGGTCATCGTGACCATGACCCTCCTCACCGGGTCGTAGACGTTGCCCGTGACGGTCCCCTCCCACCCCGCCGCCGGGGGCGAGGTGGCGGTGGGGATCGTGGTCCACCCGACCCCGTCGTACTCATAGGTCGAGGCGAGCGGCGTGGAGACGAACACGGGCTTGTGGGAATAGACGACGCGCCTTCGCAACGTGTCGTAGGTGGCGTTGCCGAAGAGGTAGTGCGAGTCGATCCCGCAGGGCGGGAGGCTCCTCCCGCACTTGAGGCTCCACTTCCCGCCGTCCCACTCCCACGTGTCGTTCGACGGCACGACGTTCCGGACTCCATCCACGATCTCGAGCTCGTTTCCGCCGATGAGCACGAGCACGTCGCGCGCCGCGTCGTAGGCGAGGGCGTGGTTGGCGCGTGGGGTCGGGCGGACCGTGGCGCACGGGGCGGTCGCCGTGGTGGGGCAGAGCTCGGTCCACGTCCTGCCGTCCCACTCCCACAAGTCGTTGTTGATCACGTCATCGGTGGGCCCGCCCCCGCCGAACAGGTAGACCTTCCCGTTCTTCGTGTTGGTCGCCGCCGCCGTCCGCAGGCGCCCTCGGGGGCTGCTCGTGGGCCTGAGGGCCGTCCAGACGTTCCCCGCGAGGCGCCAGGTCTCGGTCACCTGCGTTGGAGCTCCGCTCCCGAAGTAGGTCATCCCTCCGAAGTAGATCATGCTGCCGTCGCTCGGATCGAAGGCCAGCACACCGTCCGCGCGGCCGGAGGGGGCGCCGGTGGTCGTGAGCTTGGTCCACGCGTTCGCCGTCGCCAGGTCGGCGCAGGGGCCGCAGCGGCCCGTGTCGGGCTTGCACTCGGTGCCAAGCTCGCAGGTGGGCGCTCCGACCCAAGCGCTCGCGCCACACGTCTGCGGGCTCAGGGCGTCACGGCACCGCTCCGTCCCCGCGCTGGCGCACGGCGCCTCGCAGGAGCCCTTCGGCGTGCATGTGGGCGCGTGAGTGCACGCGGGACAGCTGGCGCTGAGCTCCGTCGGGCAGTCGCTGTCCGCGCTGCACTTCACGCAGACGCCGTCGGAGCCGCAGGTGGGCGTCGTCGCGGGGCAGGCACCCGCCGTGCACGGGGGGACACACGTCCCCGTCGTCTCGTCGCACACGTCGTCGCGCGCGTGAAAGCCCGCGGCCCCCGCGTCGGCCGTTCGCGCGCATGCTGCCTTGTTCGCGGCGGAGCACTGGCGACAGATCTTGTTCGCACACACGGGCAGCGCGGGGTTCTTGCAGTCGTCGTCCTTCGTGCACTGGGCGGCGCAGGTGCCGGACTCGTCGCAGAGGTTCGTGAGCCCCGTGCAGGCGCTCTTGTTGGTGGCCGAGCACTGCGTGCACGTGCGGTTGCTCGAGCACACGAGCGCGCCGGGGCGGTCCTTGCAGTCGTGGTCCGTGCGGCACTGGCCGCAGGCACCGGTGCTGGTGCAGAGGGGACCTCCGGGATTTCCCGCGCAGTCGTCGTCGGTCTTGCAGCCGCCGGCGCCTGCCGGAGAAGACGGCGCGCTCGTGTCGTACTTGTCGAAGGACGTCGTGAGCAGGCAGGAGGCGAGCGCGAGGGCGAGCCCCATGACCGCCGGCAGGAGCGGAGCGCCGAGCCTGGGCGCGCGACCCCGGGGAGTCAAAACGCGCCCCTCAGGACGAGGCCGCCGGCGCCCTGCTCGATGAGAGGGGAGACCGACGCGCGCGGCGCCGGGGTGGCCGGCGCTGCTCTCCGCGACAGAAACCAGAGGACTCCGCCCGCCCCGAGCCCGATCGCGCCGGCTGCCCAGGCCGCGGTGTTGACGGGCAACAGCGCCTTTCCGGTCGACACGGCGTCGCGGCCACTCTGGTCCGCGCAGGTCGGCGTGCAGCTCGCCTCGGCCGTCGACTTCGCGGAGGCCACGAGGACGCCGGTCAGGATGCCGGTCGCTACCCCGACGAGCCCGACCCCGCCCAGGACGTACGCGGCCGTTCGCTTTCCGCTGGCGGTCTCCTTGGTCACCTCTCTGGTCACCACCCGATCCCGGGTCACGATTGGCGCCGATTTCAGCGCCGGGATCGCGATCGAAATCGCGGTCCCACGACCGTCGGTCGCCTCCTCGACGGAGAGGGTCTGCGACCACCTCTGCTTGGCGGCCGCGATGGCCTCGAGGGTATGTGTGCCCCCCTCGACGGCGACGAACCCGAAGAGGTCGCGCTCGATCACCTCGCCATCGAGCCGCACCGTCACGTCTCGCTCCACGGTCGCGATCACGAGGTGGGGCACGCGGGGGCGCAGCTCCGCGAGCCTGTCACGCGCCGCCTCTTCGCGGCCCCTCTTTCCGCTCGCGTGGGCCAGCTTCTCGACCGCGGTGAAGTTGCGCCACGCGCGCGCGTACCTCCCGATCTTCTCCTCGCACAGCGCCAGGTTGAACTGGGTGCCGAGCGCCGGGTCCATGCGCTCGCTCGCCTCGAGCTTCGGGCAAGCCTCGGCGTAGTTGCCAGACTCGATGAGGCCCATGGCCTCGGTGAACAGCCGCTCGGCGCGCGCGCTCTCGTCCGCCGACTGCGCGCGCGCGTCTCCTGCGATCAGCAGCGCCGCGAGTGCGCCAGCGGCGCGCGGGAGGTGGGCGTGGAGGGGGGCGCGGGCCATGCGCCTACTCGAACCGGCCGTGGCTGGTGCCCGACGACGCCGACGCCGCGCTGCTCGGCGCGGCCGGCGCGCTGGCCGCGGCGCGCCGG
>CAZHGG010000086.1:0-11860 GCA_964531755.1 uncultured Polyangiaceae bacterium | reverse complement strand
TGGACGCCGTGAGCTTCCTCCACGACGCCGCCGAAGGCCGCGCCCCCGCGCTCGGCCGCCGGGTGGCCGTGTACGGCGGCGGCAACACCGCGATGGACGCGGCGCGCACCGCCAAGCGCCTCGGCGCCGAGGAGGCGCTCATCATCTACCGCCGCGACCTCGCGCACATGCCCGCGCACCCCTCGGAGGCCGCGGAGGCCGAGACCGAGGGCGTCAAAATCCACTGGCTCCGCACCATCCAGGGCTTCGAGCGCGCGGAGATACGTGTAGAGCGCATGGAGCTCGACGCGCGCGGCGTGCCGCAGCCCACCGGCGAGCTCGAGACCCTGGAGGCCGACGCGCTCATCCTCGCGCTCGGCCAGGACTCGGAGAGCGCGTGCCTCGCCGGCCTCCCCGCCGTGACCCGCAAGGCCGACGGGACGGTGCTGGTCGACGGCGCCATGATGACCGGCGAGCCGGGCGTGTTCGCCGGCGGCGACATGGTGCCGAGCGAGCGCACCGTCACGGTCGCCGTGGGGCACGGCAAGCGGGCGGCGCGGCACATCGACGCGTTCCTGCGCGGGACGACGGACGAGGCGCCGCCGAAGCACCCGGGCGTGACGGCCGACAAGCTGCACACGTGGTACTCGACCGACGCCGACGCGCGGCGCGAGCGGGCGCTCTCGCCCGAGGAGCGACTCCGCGCGGCGTACGCGTTCGACGAGGTGGTGGCGGGCCTCGGCGAGCCCGAGGCGCGCTTCGAGGCGGCGCGCTGCTTCTCGTGCGGCAACTGCTTCGAGTGCGACGGGTGCTACGCGGCGTGCCCCGAGCAGGCGATCGTGAAGCTCGGGCGAGGCCGCCGCTACCGCTTCGACCTCGAGCGGTGCACCGGCTGCGCGGTGTGCTTCGAGCAGTGCCCATGCCACGCGATCGAGCTCATCGCCGAAGAGGGAGCGTGACATGACCGACTCCATCCACGAGGTCACCGAGGGCCCCCAGGCCACCGACGAGACGCGGGCCACCATGGTCACGCTCGAGGGCAACGAGGCCGTGGCGCACGTCGCCTACCGCTTGAGCGAGGTGTGCGCGATCTACCCCATCACCCCGTCGTCCGGCATGGCCGAGCTCGCCGACGCGTGGTCCGCGGAGGGGCGGCCGAACGTGTGGGGCAGCGTGCCCTCCGTGGTCGAGATGCAGAGCGAGGGCGGCGCGGCGGGCGCCGTGCACGGGGCGCTGCAGACCGGCGCCCTGACCACGACCTTCACGGCGTCGCAGGGGCTGCTGCTCATGATCCCGAACATGTACAAGATCGCCGGCGAGCTCACGCCCGCGGTCTTCCACGTGGCGGCGCGCTCGATCGCCGCGCAGGGCCTGTCGATCTTCGGCGACCACTCGGACGTGGCGGCGGTGCGCCCCACCGGCTTCGCGCAGCTCGCGTCGAGCTCGGTGCAGGAGGCCCACGATCTCGCCGCGGTGGCGCACGCCGCGAGCCTCCGCGCGCGGGTGCCGTTCCTGCACGTCTTCGACGGCTTCCGCACCTCCCACGAGGTGGCGAAGGTGTCGCTGCTCTCCGACGACGACCTGCGCGCGCTGGTCGACCCGGGCCTCGTGCGCGCGCACCGCGCCCGCGCGCTCTCGCCCGACGCCCCGTTCGTGCGGGGCACCGCGCAGAACCCCGACGTGTATTTCCAGGCGCGCGAGACGGTGAATCCCTATTACGCGCGACTGCCCACGATCGTCGCCGAGGTCATGGTGGCGCTCGGCGAGCGCACGGGCCGCCGCTACTCGCTGTTCGAGTACCACGGGCACCCCGAGGCCGAGCGCGTGGCGGTCGTCGTCGGCTCGGCCGCCGAGACCCTCCGCGAGACGGCGCTCCACCTCGCGGGCGGCGGCGAGCGGTGCGGCGTGGTGCACGTGCGCCTGTGCCTGCCGTTCTCCGCGCCGCACTTCCTGGCCGCCCTCCCCGCGACCGTCCGGGTGATCGCCGTGCTCGACCGCACCAAGGCGCCGGGCTCGACCGGCGAGCCGCTCTACGCGGACGTGGTGACGACGCTCGCCGAGGCCGCCGCCCGGGGCACGCTCCCCTTCCCCATGCCGCGCGTCGTGGGCGGCCGCTACGGCCTGAGCTCGAAGGAGCTCACCCCCGCGATGGCCAAGGGGCTCTTCGACGAGCTCCGCTCGCCCACGCCGAAGCACCCGTTCACGCTCGGCATCGACGACGACGTCACCCACACGAGCCTCGCCTACGACGAAGCGTTCGAGCTCGAGGACGACGACGTGGTGCGCGCCGTGTTCTACGGCCTCGGCGCCGACGGCACTGTGGGCGCCAACAAGAACAGCATCAAGATCATCGGCGAGAACACTCCCCTCTACGCGCAGGGGTATTTCGTCTACGACTCCAAAAAATCCGGCTCGCGTACGGTGTCGCACCTGCGCTTCGGCCCTCGGCCCATTCGGGCGCCTTACCTCATTCGGTCGCCGAGCTTCGTGGCCTGTCACTCGTGGGGATTCGTCGAGCGCACGGACCTGCTCGCGAACGCGCAGCGCGGCGCGACCCTGCTCCTGAGCTCGCCTCACGGGCCCGACGAGGTGTGGCCGCACCTCCCCCGCCGCCTTCGCGCGCAGATCATCGAGAAGGGCGTCGCGCTCTACGTCATCGACGCTGCCCGCGCCGCGCGCGAGGCCGGGATGGGCGCGCACACGAACACCATCATGATGACCTGCTTCTTCGCCCTGTCGGACGTGCTCCCGCGCGAGGAGGCGATCGCGAAGATCAAGGAGGCCTCAGCCAAGACCTACGGGAAGAAGGGCCGCGAGGCGGTGCGCCGCAACGCCGAGGCCATCGACCGCACCTTGGCGGCGCTCGCGCGGGTCGACGTGCCGGCCACCGTCGGCGACGAGCCCGAGCGCGTGCGGCTCCCCCTCGTGCCCGACCACGCGCCGGAGTTCGTGCGGCGGGTCACGGCGACGATGATGGCCGGGCGCGGCGACACGCTCCCCGTCTCGGCCCTCCCCGTCGACGGCACCTACCCCTCCGGCACATCGCGCTGGGAGAAGCGTGGCGTGTCCGACGTGGTGGCCGCGTGGGATCCGGAGCTTTGCGTGCAGTGCGGCAACTGCGCGTTCGTGTGCCCCCACTCGGTGATCCGGGCGAAGTTCTACCCGGCGGAGGCCCTCGCGGGCGCCCCCGCGACCTTCCGCTCGGCGCCCATCAGCGCGCGCGGCTTCCCGGAGACGCGCTACACGCTGGAGGTCTACGTGGACGACTGCACGGGCTGCGGCATGTGCGTCGAGGCGTGCCCGGAGCGGAGCCTGCTCGTGAGCGGCGCGCGCGCCATCAACATGACGGACAAGGCCCCGCTCCTCGACGCCGCGCGCGACAACCTCGCGTTCTTCGAGTCTCTCCCGGTGAACGACCGCGCGCGCGTCGACTTCTCGTCGGTGCGCGGGGCGCAGTTCCTGGAGCCGCTCTTCGAGTTCTCGGGCGCCTGCGCCGGCTGCGGCGAGACCCCCTACCTGAAGCTCCTCTCGCAGCTCTTCGGCGACCGGCTGCTCGTGGCCAACGCCACGGGGTGCTCGTCGATCTACGGGGGCAACCTGCCCACGACGCCGTGGACGACGAACGGCGAGGGCCGCGGCCCGGCGTGGTCGAACTCGCTCTTCGAGGACAACGCCGAGTTCGGCCTCGGCTTCCGGCTCGCGGGCGACGCTCACCTCGCCACCGCCCGGCGCCTGCTCCACGCGCTGGCGGGGGCGCTCGGCGACGACCTCGTGCGCGACCTCACCACGGCGCCCCAGGGGACCGAGTCGGAGCTGCGGCGGCAGCGCGAGCGCGTGGCCGCCGCGAAGGTGAAGCTCCTCGCGCTCGACACCGAGCCGGCGCGCGAGCTCTTGTCGGTGATAAGCCACCTCGTGCGGCGCAGCGTGTGGATCGTCGGCGGCGACGGCTGGGCCTACGACATCGGCTCGTCGGGCGTGGACCATGTGCTCGCGAGCGGGCGGGACGTGAACGTGCTCGTGCTCGACACCGAGGTGTACTCGAACACCGGCGGGCAGATGTCGAAGTCCACGCCGCTCGGCGCCGTCGCGAAGTTCGCCGCCGGCGGCAAGCAGTCGGTGAAGAAGGACCTGGCGCTCCAGGCCATCTCGTACGGCAACGTGTATGTTGCACGCATCGCGATGGGGGGCAATCCTCAGCAGACGCTCCTCGCCCTGCGCGAGGCCGAGGCGTACCCCGGGCCTTCGCTCGTCCTCGCGTACAGCCACTGCATCGCCCACGGCATCGACATGGCCCGCGGCCTCGAGCAGCAGGACCTCGCCGTGGCCTGCGGCCACTGGCCCCTCCTCCGGTACAACCCCGCGCTGCGCGACACCGATCGGAACCCCTTCGTGCTCGACTCCCCCCGCCCGCGCATCCCGCTCGAGGAGTACGCGCGGCGGGAGCTCCGCTACACCATGCTCTCGCGGGCCCACCCGACGGAGAGCGCGCGCCTCATGGGGCTCGCCCAGGAGATCGTGAGGCAGAAGTGGGAGACCTACGAGGAGATGGCCAGCCGCGCCGGGAGCCACTTCCACCCTGTCCCCGCCCCCGCCCGCGCCCGGAGGCAGCCGTGAAGCTCGACACGACGTACATGGGCCTCGCCCTCCAGCACCCCGTGGTGGCCGCGGCGTCGCCGCTCTCCACCACGCTCGACGGCATGCGGCGCCTCGAAGACGGCGGGGTGTCGGCCATCGTCATGTTCTCGATCTTCGAGGAGCAGCTCCGCGAGGAGGAGCGCGCCCGCGCGCAAGTGGCGCTGGCGGGGCTCCAGAGCTTCGCAGAGTCGTCGAGCTACCTGCCGGAGCTCGAGGCGCAGGAGGTCGGACCGGACGCCTACCTCGACCTGGTGCGCCGCGCGCGCGAGACCCTCGCGATCCCCGTCATCGCGAGCGTCAACTGCGTGTCGCCGGAGGGCTGGGTCGACTACGCGCGACAGGTCGAGCAGGCGGGGGCGTCGGCCGTCGAGCTCAACCTCTACTCGGTCGAGGCCGACCTCGAGGTCTCGGGGGTGGAGGTCCAGGAGCGGTACTTCGACGTCCTCCGGGCCGTGAAGGCCGCGGTGTCGATCCCCGTGGCGCTCAAGCTGAGCCCGTTCTTCAGCGCGATGGGCAACATGGCGGTACGCCTCGACGCGGCGGGCGCGGACGCCCTCGTGCTCTTCAACCGCTTCTATCAGCCTGACATCGACATCGAGCGGCTCCTTCTCCTGCCCACGCGGCACCTCGGCTCGCCCGAGGAGATCCGGCTGCCCCTCCTGTGGATCGCCCTGCTCCACGGCCGCGTGCGCGCGTCGCTCGCGGCGACCCGCGGCGTCGACGGCCCCAAGGAGGTGATCAAATACGTGCTCGCCGGGGCCGACGTGGTGATGGTGGCGTCGTCGCTGCTGCGGCACGGCCCGGGGCACGCGCGTCACCTCGTGCGGGGGCTCGCCCAGTGGCTGGAGAGCCGCGGCGCGACCGGCGTCGCGGAGGTGCGAGGGGCGATGAGCCACGGCCGCGTCGCCGATCCGTCGGCGTTCGAGCGCGCCAACTACCTCGACGTGATGGGCGTCACGCGCGCCCGGCGCTGACCACGGCGCCTCACGCCCGCGCCGCGCGGCGCCGCCCGCGGGCGATCTCGGCGTGGACGTCCTCCAGGTACTCGTCGAAATCGACCTGCATCGTGTGCCGCTTCGAGGGCACGTAGCGCGCGCGCAGCTCGGCCCGCTCGCGGGCGATGTCCGCCTCCATCGCGCGCCGGTCGGGCAGCGCGGCGCCGCCGGCGAGCACCTCCGCCAGCCACAGCCCCTGCGCCTCGGCGAGCGGCATGATGGCGCCGAGCGGCTGGAGCAGGCCTGCGAACGCGAGCCCCTCGTGCTCGGGGTGGAAGACGCGTTTGTAGAGGGCGAGCTCGTTGTCCTTCGCCGAGACGAAGGCCTCGTCGAAGAACGGGAACGTGACCTTGTAGCCGGTCGCGTAGATGACCGCGTCGACCCGCTCGCGCGAGCCGTCGGCGAACACCACCTCGCGGCCGTCCAGGCGCTCGAGGTTCGGCTTGGGCGTGATGGCGCCGTGCGCGAGGCGGTCGAGGATGCGGCTCGAGATCGTGGGGTGGGCCTCGCCGAGCTTGTGATCGGGCTTCGGCAGGCCGTAGCGCGTCACGTCGCCCACGGCCGCGCGCAGCGCGAGCCGGCCGAGGAAGAGGCGGAGGCGACGCGGCACGCGCGTCGAGGTGAACACCTGGTCGAGCGGCACGCCGAAGAGGATCTTGGGCACCACGTGCGCGCCACGCCGCGCGGCGAGGAACACCCGCTCCGCCACGTGCGAGAGCTCCACCGCGATGTCCATCGCGCTGTTCCCCATGCCGAGCACGACGACCCGCTGGCCCGCGAAGGGCTCGGGCTCCTTGTAGTCGTGGGAGTGGAGCACGCGGCCGTCGAGCGCGCCGGGGAACGGCGGGTCGGGCCAGAGCGGGTCCCAATGGTGGCCATTGGCGACGATCACGGCGTCGTAGCGCCGGGTCTCGCCGGTGGAGAGCCGCACGTCGTACGCGTACGGGCCGCGCTTCTCGACGCGCTCGACCGAGGTGTTGAAGGTGATGGCCTCGCGGAGGCCGAACCGGTCGAGGTACGCCTCGAAATACGCGGCGATCGTCGTGTGGTGGGGGAAGTGCGGGGTGCCCGCGGGCATGGGGAAATCGGAGTACTCCATGCGCGCGCGCGAGGTGTTGATGTGCAGGCCCTTGTAGGCCGAGCTCATCCCGTTCTTGTTGCCGAACACCCAGTTTCCGCCCACGCGATCGCTCGCCTCGAAGGCGTCGAAGGGTACGCCGCGCTCGCGCAGGGCCTTCGCGACCGCGATGCCGGACGAGCCGGCGCCGATCAAGCACGCTCTCTTCACGCTGCGCTCCTCCGCCCATGCCCCTGCGCGCCGGTGGCGCGCCAGGGGCGTGGGCCGCGCGAGTCTACCTCGGCCGCGGGGTCTGGGGCGAGCGCGGGCGGTGACAAGCGCGCCGCGGAGTGCCATGGTTCGGACATGGACGAGCGCGTGAGCGAGAGCGCGGTGGTGCTCTTCGACGGCGTGTGCAACCTCTGCAACGGCGCGGTCCAGTTCATGATCGATCGCGACCCCAAGGAGCGCCTGCGCTTCGCGTCGCTCCAATCGGAGGCCGGGCGCGCCCTGCTCACGAAGCACGGGGTCGAGCTCCCCGAGGGCGAGCCCGACTCCATCGTCCTCGTCGCGGGCGGCCGGGCCCACGACGGCTCTGGCGCGGCGCTGCGCATCGCGGCGAGGCTCGCCTTCCCGTGGCCGCTGCTCGCGGGGCTGCTGGTGGTGCCCTGGTTCGTGCGCGACATCGTGTATTATCTCATCGCGCGGAACCGGTACCGCTGGTTCGGAAAGGCCGAGGAGTGCCGCGTGCCCACGCCCGAGCTGAAGAGGAGGTTCCTGACATGAGCCTGGGCCGGAGGTTCGTGGGGGTGGCCGCGAAGGCGATCGACCGCGCCGTGGTGAGCGCGGTGCACCTGCGCGAGGCCCGCGCGCAGGCCGCGCGCCACGGGCTCTCGGCCGAGAAGCGCCTCGGGGTGCTGGAGTCCGCCGCCGAGGCCTACGCCCCGGCGCTGGAGGGCGACCCCGCCGCGTTCTTCACGCCGCCGGAGGCCGCGCCCGTCACCGAGGTGCGCGTGTCCGCCTTGCGCAGCCGGCCGAGCGATCGCCACGCGGGCACGTTCGAGCTGTCGTGGCCGAGCGACGAGCCCGCCTGGCTCCCCGCGATGCGCGATCCTCTCCGGGCGCGCCGGGAGAACCTCACGGCGCGGGCGCGGCTGCTCTCGGGCGGCGAGGGCCGGCCCGCGGTCGTGTGCATCCACGGCTACCTCGGCGGCCACTACGCGATCGAGTCGCGGAAGTTCCCGGTCGACTGGTTCTTCTCCCACGGGCTCGACGTAGCGCTCCCGGTCCTCCCCCACCACGCCGTGCGCGGCGCACGGGGCGGCGGCCCGCCCCCGTTCCCGAGCGCCGATCCGGCCCTCACGAACGAGGGCTTTCGCCAGGTCATCCGCGATTTGCGTGTACTCATCATGCACCTCCGCGCGCGCGGGGCGCCGTGGGTCGGCGTGGTGGGCACGAGCCTCGGCGGCTACACCACGGCGCTGCTCGCCACGCTCGAGCGCGACCTCGCCTTCGCCGTGCCCGTGGTGCCGCTCGCCTCGGTGGCCGACTTCGCGCGCGACCACGGCGAGCTCGGCGAGGGCGAGGGCGCGGCCGCGCTGCACGCGGCGTTCGAGCGGGCGAACGCCGTGGTGAGCCCCTACGCGCGGCCCTCGCTCGTGGCGCCCGAGCGCGCCTTCGTCATCGGCGCCGACTACGACGCGATCACCGGCGTAGGCCACGCGGAGCGCGTCGCCGACCACCTCGACGCCCGCCTCGACGTGTGCGGGGGCGGGCATCTGCTGCAGCTCTGGCGCCCGTCGCTGAAGGAGGGGCTCGCCTCCATCCTCGGGCAGCTTCACGGGCGCGCGCCGACCCGGTGAAGGCGCTGTGAGATTCCGTGCGGCCGGGCCCCGAAGCGGTCACAATAGTGCGCCGACGCCCGAACCCGGCGCCGCCGGCCGCCCTTCTCCTTAAGGCCCCCGAGGACTCATGCCCCTTCCGCTCTCCGCCGCTCGCCTCGCCCGCGGCTCGCTCGCTCCCCGCCTGGTCTCGCGGCTCGCGCTCGGCGCGCGCCTGTCGCTCGGCGCGCTCGGCGTCGTGTGCGCCGTGGCGAGCGCCTCGTGCCGGGACGACGCGCGCGAGACACCGGACGACCCCACCCGGCGCGACGCGGGCGATCCCGACGGCGACAGCGGCGTCGTCGTGCCGCCGCCCAAGGTCGAGGCCCACGCGAGCAAGAACCCGCAGCCCAAGGTGACCGAGTGCGGACGCCCGGCGTTCCCCGCGGCGGGCGGCGAGGTGTGCACGGTCACGAAGACCGGCACGGGGGTGGGCAACGTGGTCGTGCAGGGCACGGTGCTCGGCCCGGGCGAGACCTTCCACCGCGGCGAGGTGCTCCTCTCCGGCGGAAAGATCGCGTGCGTCGGGTGCGACTGCGCCTCGAGCCCCGCCTACGCCGACGCGTCGATCATCACCTGCCCCGACGGCGTCATCTCCCCGGGCCTCGTGAACCCTCACGAGCACCTCACGTACGCCAACAACGCCCCCGTCTCGCACGGGCAGACCCGCTACTTCCACCGCGCCGACTGGCAGGGCTCGCGCGGCGGGCCGCGCCTCGCCTACGCGAGCGGCGCGAACAACACGATCCAAGCGTACGCCGAGCTGCGCTACCTCATGAGCGGCACCACCACGATCGCCGGCGGCGGCGGCGTGAGCGGCCTGGCGCGCAACGCCGACGACGAGGCGCACACGCTCGAGGGCATGCCGATCCAGATCGCCGACTCCGACGTGTTCCCGCTGCCGGGCAAACTCCGCGCGACGGGCTGCGAGTACGACAGCGGCCGCACCACCTCCGCGTCCGTCGATCAGCTCGGCAGCTACCTGCCGCACATCGGCGAGGGCATCGACCCCGAGGCGAAGAACGAGCTCGACTGCGCGGGCGAGGAGGGGCGCTACGATCTGCTGAAGCCGCAGACCGCCGTCATCCACGCCGTCGCGACGACGCCGAAGGAGGCCGCCCTCCTGCGCGCGTCGCAGTCGAGCGTCGTGTGGTCGCCGCGCTCGAACGTGGACCTCTACGGCGACACGGCGCCCATCGTCATGCTCGACATGGCGGGCGTGCCGATCGCGCTCGGCACCGACTGGGTGGTGTCGGGGTCGATGAACATGTCGCGCGAGCTGCGGTGCGCCGACGAGCTCAACCAGAAGTACTACGGCAAGCACTTCACCGACGCCGACATGTGGCGCATGGTCACCGAGAACGCGGCGGCGGCCGTGGGCGCGGGCGAGGTGATCGGCGCCCTGAAGGTCGGCTACCTGGCCGATCTGGCGGTGTACGACGGCTCGAAGGCGAAGGACCACCGCGCCGTGCTCGAGGGCGGCGTGGAGGACGTGGCCCTCGTGCTCCGCGGCGGCAAGGCCATGTA
This sequence comes from uncultured Polyangiaceae bacterium, assembly GCA_964531755.1. GTDB lineage: Bacteria > Myxococcota_A > Polyangia > Polyangiales > Polyangiaceae > JAAFHV01. Next base: position 1,787 of record CAZHGG010000086.1, on the reverse strand, counting down.
CGGCGACGAGGGGCTCTTCGCGCAGGGCCCGTTCGTGCCCGGCGGCGGCGATCGCTGCGCCGTCATGGCGGGCGGCGTCTGCGGCAAGCAGAAGCGCGCGTGCATCGACGCGGGCACGTCCACGACCCCGTACACCCTCGAGACCCTACGCACCGCGGGCGAGGCGATCTACCCGCTGTTCTCATGCAAGGGCGCCCCGCCAAAGGACGAGCCGAGCTGCGTGCCCTTCCGCAGCGCGTACCCCAAGGGCATCACCGCCGAAGACAAAGACGGCGACGGGATCCCCGACATCTCCGACAACTGCGCCGACGTCTTCAACCCGGTGCGACCGCTCGACCCTGACGCGGTGCAGGCCGACGCCGACAAAGACGGCGTGGGCGACGCGTGCGACGTGTGCCCCAACGACCCCACGCAAAAGTGCGAGCAGCTCGTCGCGGGCGATCTCGACAACGACGGCGTGCCCAACGCGCTCGACAACTGCCCGCGCCTCGCGAACCCGGGCCAGGAGGACGCCGACAAGGACGGCCGCGGCGACGCGTGCGACGGCTGCGCCGACGCGAACCCGGGCGCCGTCCCGTGCGCGAGCACCATCGTCGACGTGCGAAACCCGGCGCTCGTGAAGCACCCCAAGGTGGGCACGATCGTGTCGCTCGTGGGCGGGAGGGTCATCGCGAAGAAGACCAGCGATCGGCTCTGGCTCCAGGAGGCGAACCCCACGCCGGTGCCCTTCTCCGGCATCACGCTGCTCACCGACTCGTTCGCCACGGGCGTCTCGGTGGGAAACGAGATCAGCGTCACGGGCGTGTACAGCGAGGTCTTCGGCATCAGCACGATCACGGTCGCCGCCCTGCAAACCACCGGCACGCAGACGACCCTGCCGTTCAGCCCCGTCGTGGTCACCGCCGCCGAGTACGGCAACATGGCGACGTCCGCCGAGGGCCTCGAGAACATGCTCCTGCAGCTCGACAACGTCACCATCCTGAACGACAACCCCGACTCGGGCCCGTTCTACGAGCTCGTGGTCACCGGCAACCTGCGCATCGACGACGAGATCTACTCGCGCTACGGCGTGGGCACGTCGACCGCGCCTCCGCCCCAGCCCATCCCGGGGTTCCTGAACGGCCAGGTGCTCACGAAGGTCGTCGGCGTCGGCGGCTTCTCCTTCTCGAACCGCAAGATTTACCCGCGCGGCACGGCGGACATCGTCAAGCCCTGAGGGGCCTCGGCCCACGCGACGGCGACCTCGACCGGCGCCGGCGCGTGGTGGCTACGCGCCGCGCGCGGCGAGGATCGCGCGCGCTTCCATCAGCGCGAAGCCGAGGAGGTTCTGCCCGCGCCAGCGCGACGGGCTCGTCGCCTTCGGGTTGTCTCGGCCGAGACCGATGCCCCACACTGTGTCGCGCGGCGCGGCCTCCACGAGCACGCGGCTGCCCGTGCTGAGGAGGAACGCGCGGAGCTCGGGGTGGGCGCCGAACTTCTCGACGCTCCCTCGGACCACCACGGCGAAGCGAGCGCTCGCCCAGACCGCGTCCACGTACCCTCGGACCGCGCGCCCGACGGCCTTGGCCTCGGCGGGGCTCGCGGCCTCGAGCACGCGCGCGCGCGCCTCGGTGTCCCCGAACAGCGCGGCCTTCTCGGCCATCATGAAGTGCTCCGCGCTCGCGAAGCGCGCCCCCTCCACCACGAACGGCGCGGGGTACCACTGGCTGAGGCACGACGCGTCGACCACGCCCGTCGCCTTCGGCGTGTGGCCCCAGAAGAAGAGGTACTCGAAGCGCTCGCCAGCG
>CAZHGG010000085.1:0-11923 GCA_964531755.1 uncultured Polyangiaceae bacterium | reverse complement strand
TGTTCGGCGCGCTTCGCGAATGGTCGTTCCAGCGCGGCACGTTCGCGGAGAAGGTCGTCGTGAAGCGCACGGAGCTCGCGCGGATGCCCGACGGCCTCTCGTTCGAGGACGCCGCGTCGCTGCCCCTCGCGGGCCAGACGGCGCTCCAGGCGCTGCGCGACCTCGCGGGCGTGCGTCCGGGAGACGAGGTGCTCGTGAACGGGGGCTCGGGGGGCGTGGGCACGCTCGCGATCCAGATCGCCAAGGCGCTCGGCGCTCGGGTCACGTCGGTCTCGGGCGGCAAGAACCGGAAGCTCTGCCTCTCGCTCGGGGCCGACGTCGCGCTCGACTACACGGCGTCTCCCTCACCGTTCGAGAAGGCTGAAACCCGATATCGCGTGGTCTTCGACGTCTACGGCAACAAGACCCGCGCGAAGGTGAAGCGCGTCCTCGCGCCGCGCGGCGTCTACGTCACGACCGTGCCGTCGAAGGCCGTCTACGGCGAGGTGGTCCTGTCGTACCTCGGCGCGGGGAAGACCCGCGTGGTCGTCGTGAAGTCGCGCAGCAAGGACATCGAGGCCCTCTCGCGCCTCGTCGTCGAAGGCCGGCTGAAGGCCGTGCTCGATCGCGTGCTGCCGTTCGAGGAGTTCGCCGAGGCCTTCCGGCACATCGAGTCGCGCCGCGCGAAAGGGAAGATCGTCCTCAGGATGCGCGCCGAGGGCGGCACGCAACCTTCGTGATCCCGTCGGCGGGAGACCCAGGGGTGGTGTGAACGCGACTCGAGGTCCCTGAGTGGGACAACCGCTTGACGAACGGCGCGGCGGGACGCAGACTGGTATCGGATTATCCGATACACGAGAAGCCCATGCTGCCCCGCCCGACCATCGAAGCCTTCGACCGCCACCTGCTCGGGCTCGGCCTGCGCTTCGAGGGCGTCGTCATTGGTGGCTCGGCGCTCGCGCTCATGGGCGTCATCCAGCGGCCGACGCGCGACTTCGACATCTTGGTGCCTGAGGTACCGCGGGCGATCGCCTCGGCGGCGCGCGACTTCGCGAAGGCGCAGCGCGAGGCCGGCGTCGACCTGCAGGACGACTGGCTCAACAACGGTCCGATGCAGCTCGGCGACGTTCTGCCCGCCGGGTGGCGCGAGCGTGTGGAGCGCATCTTCGAAGGGCAAGCCCTCGTGCTCGGCACGCTCGGCAGGTCCGACTTGCTCAAGAGCAAGCTGTTCGCGCTCTGTGATCGCGGCACCGATCTGCCCGACTGCATCGCGCTCGCGCCGACCGCGGAGGAGCTTGCCGAGTGCATGCCGTGGCTCGAGCTGCAGGATGGGAACGAGATGTGGCCTGCGCATGTGCGAGCGACGATCGCCGACCTCGCGCGGAGGCTCGGTCATGGCGTTTAGCCGCGCGACCGCCCCCGAGCCGACGCCCGCGCAGGGCGATCTGACAGCGCGCATGGTGGGCATCGGGATGAGCTTCGCCGCGAAGGCACAGGCCGACGCGGAGATCGAGAGCACGCTCTTGCACGCCTCGGTCCTCGGCATGGACGACGGTGATCTCCGCGTGCTCGCCGTGCTGACCACGTGGCTCGGCGTGCATCACACGCACGTGAACGCCGACCGGCTCGTGCGCCTCGTGAGCGCCCACCCGTCCGGGCGCGTCCGGGCCTATTGGTCGGCCATCGCGACGTGGCTCAAGAAGGATCGTCGTCTCGCCCGCCTCGGGGCGGCCTACGACGGGGCGCCGATCGAGCTCTTGCCGACGGGGACCGAGCTCCAGGTCAAACGACGCGGCGAGGATGAGCGCTTCACCGGGTCGAAGCTGCGCGTGCCCAAGGGCACGCTCCGCGATCGCCGCGAGGACGTGCTTCCACCGGAGGTCCTGGTGCGACGTCACGCGGGGTACCGAAACCGTGTGCTGATGGGCCCGTCGTTTCGCGCCGACGTGTGGACCGCGCTCGAACACGGCCCCGACCTGTCCGTCGCCGACATTGCGCGGAAGGCCTCGTGCTCGTTCGCGACCGCGTGGCAGGCGGCGCAGGACTTCCGGCTCCTGCGGGCGGCGGCACCGAACGTGCCCCAGGGCTGACCCGCCGGCTAACAGCGTGATGAAGCGGCCCCGGCGAGCCCCAAGAGCGCTGCGAGCGAGGCGAGCCCTGTTTCTCGAGCCCTGTTCCTCGTTCCTCGAGCCCTGTTCCCCGTGCCCCGTTCCTCAGGCCCGCGCGACGCGCCGCCGCCGCACGAGCGCGATCGCCACCGCGAGCGCGAGGCCGCCGCCGGCGGCGCCTGCAACTCCACCCCGGCTCGTCGGCCCCGCGCTGCACCCGCCCGAGAGCGACACGGCGACGGGCGGCTCGGCCCGCACCACCACGTCGACCCGGGACGCGGCGCTGAGGAGCGCGCCGTCGTCGGCCCGCAGGGCGAACGCGAGCTTCGTCTCGTCGACCGTGTCCGGCGCGGTGAAGGCGAGGCTCGGCGTGGTGTCGCCCGAGAGCGTGACCGCGGGGCCCTCGACCTGCGTCCACCGGTAGTGCAACGGCAGCCCCTTCGGGTGCGTCGCGCTGCCCTCGAGCTTCACCGCCTCCTTCGCGCCCACCGTCTTGCCGGGCCCGGCGTTGGCCTTCGGGCCCTCCTCGTCGCACGCGTCGCGGTGGGCCACGAACGACCAGAAGGGCTTGCTCGCCACGCCCGTGAGCGCGATGTCGTCGATGTCCCACCCGGCCTCGGCCGAGTTGTCGTCCGCGCCCGCGCGGAAGCGCACGCGCACGTCCGCGGCGGGGCCGGTGCGCACCTTCAGCACCTCTTCGCGCCACGCCGGGTACCCGTCGCTGATGCGGCCGAACGCCTTTCGGCCCTTCAGCGGGTTCGTGCCGCGCGCCTCGTCGACCAGCGTCACGTTGTAGTTGATGACGGCGTAGGCGGAGATGTCCTCCCAGGTCTTGCCGCCGTCGAGGCTTATCTCCACGACGCCGCCGTCGAAGTCCGATTTGCGCTCGGTGGAGAACTCGAACGCCCAGCGGTGCCGGAACGTGAGGCCGAAGGAGTCCTCCTTCACCGCGAACGGCGCCGACGTGAGCAGGTGGTCCGAGGGCTCCCCGGCGTTCGGGATCGACCAGAACTGGCTGTCGCCCTCCTTCACGCGGCGCCACTTGACCGACGTGCCGGTCTTGTCTTTCCCCGTGACGACCCACGAGGTGTTCGTGGTCTGCACGTCGTCCGTCGTGGCCGAGGCCTCGGCCTCGTCGGCGTCGCGCACCCCCGTGATGGTCGCCTGGATGGTGCGCGGCGTGGCGAGCGACGGCTCCGTGAGCGCGACGTCGAACGCCACCTTGTCGATCGGTCGGCTCCCACGCGCCACGACGTTCACGCGCGCCTTGCCCACGGCGAACGGCTTGAGCGCCGGGAACGTGAGGGCGCCGCCGTCGGCGAGCTCGAGCCCCGGGGTCTTCGTCGTCACCTTCGCGGTGATCTTGTCGAGGGTGGTCGCGCCCGAGTTCCGGATGGTCACCTCGACCGCGCCCGTCTCCTCCGCGTCGAGGACGCCGTCGTGATCGCAAGAGAGCACGTCGTCGGTGAGCACGGCGGAGACGACCTGCAGATCCCCGCCCACCACGAAGCTCTCCTTCGCGCCTTTGTTGTCGACGCTCACCTTGTCGGGGCCGGTCGCCCCGACGCCGGCGCCGCGCTTCGCGAACGCGCGCCAGAACGACTGGAAATCACCCTCGTCGCTCGCGTAGGCCACCGCGATCATCGCGTCGCGGGCCTCGAGGAGGGTGGGGTCGACCGGGGTCGCCTTCAACCCCTGCACGAGGTACCGCTTCATCCGCTGCTGCGCGGCGTCGAACGTGTAGCGCGGATCGCGCAGGAGGTTCGAGTAGACCTCCCACAGCATCATGGCCCACACCTCGCCGGTGGCGTGCACCTCGGAGTTGTTGCCGCCGTCCTCGCCGAACGACGTCGGCACGTCGCGCGGCAGCGGCACTCCGTTGGAGATGTGCTTGAACGTGAGCCCGTTCTTCGTCATGTCGGACGAGTAGGGCTGTCGGCGAATGCCAAAGTAGGAGTCGTCGCCGCTGCCGCTCGTCGCGTGCGTGCCGGTGGGATACACCCCGTTCCAGTTGACCCCCTGCGGCGTCGTCACGTCGTCCGCGCGCACCATCACGAGCTGGGCGGTGAAGTCGCCCCAGCCCTCGCCCAGGCCGCCCGCCTGGTTCGTGGTCAGCCCGTCGCCGTTCCCGACCAGCCGGTTCGAGAGCACGTGGCCCCACTCGTGGGACACCACCGCGGTGTCGAGGCCGCCGTCGAGGTCGGAGGTGCCCTCGCGGCGCATGGTCACGTTCACGCCTTGGGGCAGCGCCGCCTCGAGCGCCTGTCCATCGGCCAAGGCCAGCGACAGCGCGGGGATGGCGATGTCCGAGGACTGCCCGCCCATGAACGGCGGCGAGCCGGGTGTGACCGACGACGCCACGTTCGCGACCAAGATGCCAATCCCGCCCGCCGCCTGCACGCGCGTGGCCTTCTCGACGAACGAGCACGTGCCGCGGTGGACGAGCACGATCTTGCCCGTCACCGCGGCCGTGTTGCTGAGGGCCTCGCAGGCGTCGTTGGGGTCCGCGCCCACGCCGTCGACGGCGAGCGCGACGTCCCCGCGCGTGACGAACTTGTCCTTCCCGAACGCGCCGGCCGTGCCCACGCTCCGCGAGCCCGCGAGGGGCGCGGGCGCCTCGATATCGAGGCGCGACGTGGTCTTCCCGGCGAACACGTACATCTGAATCCGAGGGGAGGCGCCGTCGGACGGGGTCTGGGCGTTCGCGTTGTTGCGGCCGCTGTAGTCCAGCGCCTCGATCAGCAGCCGATCGTTGCCCTTGCCGCCGCGCCCGAAGTTGTCCTGCTGGTGATTTCCCGACTTCTCGTCGAAGCCGGAGTCGTAGAACCAGTCGTGCAGGAAGTTCGTGACGTAGAAGATGTGGTTGACCGAAGCCTTGATCGACTCCTGAGACGCCCCGGGGGAGGCCGCCGTGTCGTAGGTCCAGTCGAACACCGGGCCCGTGGGGCCCACGCTCGAGGCGTCCGACCGGACGTCGGCGCTCGCGCTCGTGAAGCCGTTCGGGCTCACGAGGTCGGCGTAGGCGTCGACGTTGTTGCCGCGCGTCTCGGTCGCGCCGTTGGGCAGCCACGGATCGCCCTTCGAGAACGGGAAGTTCTGGAGCCTCACGAGCTGGGGCGCGACCGCGCCCGGCTTGGTCGCGTCGGGCCGGCCCGTGGGGTGAGGCACGAACGCGTTGCCCTGCGGGCCGTCCATCGGCAGGAGGGTGTCGGGGCTGGCCCAGGTGCGGATCTCGAGCTGCTCGTTTCGCACGAGGTCGTTCGTGAAGAGCACCGCGCCGTCGGTCGCCGAGACCACCAACGAGCGCGAGCGCGCCGACACGAGCAAGAGCTCCACTCGGTACGCGGGCACCACGCCACCGCGGTTCGGATAGTAAACCTCCTTGACCCTCACCGGCGCCGAGAACCGCGGCCCCACGAAGGCGCGCGTGTCGCCCTCACCGGCGGCGCTGGCGGGGGACGCTGCGTCGTTCGGAAGGTCGGCACCCGTGGCCGCGCGGTACGCGAGGGCGAGCGCCTGCTCGGGCGTGACGAGGAAGGGCGCGTCGCTCCCATCGAGTGATGGCGCGAGGCTGGCGGCGAGCGCGACGGGCTCGAGCCCGCGCGTCAGGACCAGGCTCGCCTCGCCGCGGAAGACGTCCCGGCCGCGCACCCGCTGCGCGACCTTCGCGACGATGGCGCCGCGCCCCACGTCGTGGACGACCGGCGCCGTGATCGCGCCGAGCGCGTCCCGCGAGAGCTGAAGCGGCCGCTGCAGCGAGCGCAGCGTGGCGTGCGCCGCGACCGCCGCGTCGGTGAACGCGGGCGCCTCGGGGGCGCGCGTGAGCCACATGAAGGAGGGTGCCCCCAGCCGCGGGTCGGTGTGCGCGATGGCCGCGGTGACCGCGCCGACCTCCGCGTCGGAGGCCCCGGGGGCGCGGGGCGTGGGGGCGGGCTCGCCCGTCACGCTGCAGCCGGCGGCGGCGAGGAGCGCGAGGAGAGCGATGGAGCGGAGGACGCGCGGTTTCATGGGCGCGCACCCTAGCACCCCCCCAGCACCACACCACACGACACCACACCCGGGAGCGTTCGCTCGCGGTCGTCGCCGTCCTCGACACGGACGCGCGCAACCTGGACCATGCTCCCCATGACCCACTCGCGCCTTGGCTTGGTCTCTGTCCTCGCGGGCGTCTTCGTGGCGTGCGTGCCGGCTCCGGCGCCCGTCCCGGTCCTCGTGGCGACCGTCCCCTCTGCCGCGGCGGTCCCGTCGCCCGCGGCGCCGCTCGCGCTCGCGTCGAGCGCGCCGGCACCCGAGGCACCGCTTCGCGGCGCGCGCGGCGCGGATCGCGACGGCGACGGCCTCCCCGACGACGTCGATCGCTGCCCGGACGACGCGGAGGATCGCGACGGCTTCGAGGACGACGACGGGTGCCCCGATCCCGACAACGATCGTGACGGCATCCCCGACCGCGACGACCTCTGCCCGAACGAGCCCGAGGACCGCGACGGCTGGCAAGACGACGACGGGTGCCCCGATCCGGACAACGACCGCGACGGCGTGCTCGACGCCCAAGACCGCTGCCCGATGGAGCCGGGCCCGCCGAGCAGCGGCGGCTGCCCGTCGCTCCGCGCGCGCCCGTGAGCGCGCGGTTGCTCGGGGTTCGTCCCCGGGCTACATCTGACCTCCTGTGAGACACCCCCACGCCGCCGCGCGCTCGCTGCTCTTCTTCGCTGCCTCGGGCCTCGCGCTCTCCTGCTCCGCCGAAAAGACCGTCGAGGCCGATCCCGAGCTCGACGGCGCCGCCGAGACCTCGGAGATCCCCGCCGCGCTGCGCGATCCGCAGCCGCCGCTCCTCGCCGCGCCGCTCGCCTTCGACGAGGCCTGCGCCGCCGGCGACCGCGTCACCGTGGCCGCCGTGGGCGACGTGCTCCTGCACGGCCCCCTGCAAGACCAGGCGCGCACCCGTGACGGCAGCGACGGCAACGAGGACTACGAGTCGCTCTGGGCGCCGGTCGTCCCGCTCCTCCAGAAGGCGGACGTCACGTATGCCAACTTCGAGGGCGCGGCGGACAGCTCGCGCGCGTACACGAGCTATCCCCAGTTCAACTACAACCCCCTCGTCATCCCCGCGCTCCAGCGCGCGGGGGTCGACGTCGTCTCCACCGCGAACAACCACGCGCTCGACGCGGGCGGCAACGGTGTGCGCGCCACGCGCGCGGCCATGCTCCGCCACGCGATGCCCTTCTCGGGCACCGGCGAAGGGGGGGAGGTGGCGGCGGCCGAGTGGCACGCGACGACCGAGGTGCGCCCCGTCGGCGGCGGCACCTTCAAGCTCGCGTGGCTCGCGTGCTCGTTCGCCTCGAACACGGAGGCGGGCGCCACCAACGGCATCCCCGACGGCAAGAAACAGGTGCTCAACTGCGGCCGCGATCGTGCGTTCATCCTCGACACGGTCGGCAAGCTCGCGAAGACCCACGACGCGGTGATCGTCACTCCGCACTGGGGGGTCGAATACGAGGTCACGGCGAGCCGCACCCAGAAGGACCTCGCGCAGGGCTTCGTCGACGCGGGCGCCAAGATCGTCTTCGGCAATCACCCCCACGTCCCCCAGCCGTACGAGAAGATGGTGTCGCAGAACGACGGGCACGAGGCGTTCGTCGTGCACTCGATTGGCAACTTCGTCTCGAACCAGGTCGAGGGCATCTCGAGCTCCACGGCCACCTGGAAGACCGCCGTCATGTACGTCGGGCTCACCAAGCAGCCGGGCGGGAAGGTCGTCGTGAACGGCGCGCGCTACGTGCCGCTCACCATGAAGCGCACGTCGAAGCGCACGATCGTACCCGCCGAGTCGAGCGCCGCCGGCGCGCAGGGCGTGGCCACCGTCGCGTTCGCCGAGCGCATGTACCATGCATCCAATCGGCTCGTGGGCGACGCGCCCCTCGTGACCGCCCAGAGGCTCGTCGACGCCGGGGGCCGCAAGGCGCTCGAGCCCTGCCGCTGAGCGCGCCGCCTCGGCCCGGCGAGGGCGTCGCCGCGCGAGCCGCGTGGCTCGCCGCGGGGCTCGTGCTCGCCTTCACGCTCGCCGGGTGCGCCCCGCTCCGGTACGTCACCCAGGCCGCGGCAGGGCAGGCGGAGCTGCTCGACCGGCAGCGGCCCATCGACGACCTCGTCCGCGGCGGTCACCTCGCGCCGCGCACCCGCGCGCTGCTCTCCCGGGTCGACGCCATCAAGGCCTTCGGCGAGCGCCACGGTCTCCGCGCCACCTCCAGCTACGCGAGCTACGTGAGCGTCGAGCGCCCGGCGGTCGTGTGGGTCGTGAGCGCCTGCGAGCCGCTCGACTTCCGCTCGAAGGTCTGGAGCTTCCCGGTCACGGGGAGCATCACGTACCTCGGCTGGTTCCGCGAGGCCGAGGCGAAGGCGTTCGCGGCCGAGCTCCGCGCCGAGGGGTGGGACGTCGACCTCCGCGGCGCCTCGGCGTACTCGACGCTCGGGTGGTTCGACGATCCGGTCCTGTCGACGATGCTCGTGCCCGGCGACGCGGGGCTCGGCGAGCTCGCCGACGTCATCCTCCACGAGTCGCTGCACGCGACGTATTTCATCAAGAGCCAGAGCGCGCTGAACGAGAGCCTCGCGTCGTTCGTGGGCAACCGCCTGGCGGGCGCGTACCTCGACGAGGCGCTCGGCCCCGGCTCGCGAGAGAAGCGCGCGTACGTCGCGCTCGAGCAGCGCGCGGCCGCGCGCGGCGCCGAGATGCGCGCGGCGTACGAGCGCCTCGAGCGCGTGTACGCGAGCCCGGTGGCGCCCGCGGTGAAGCTCGCCGAGAAGGCGCGCGTGCTCTCCGCCCTGCGGGACGGCAGCCGGGCCGAGGGCGGGATCAACAACGCGACGCTCATCCAGTACCAGACCTACGGCGCCGGCGAGCCCGAGCTCGCGCGGCTCTTCGCCGCGTGCGGCGAGGACTGGGGCAGGTTCTTCCGCGTGCTCGACCGCGCCCGGCCCGCGTTTGGGGCGGCCCCGCCCCACGCCGAGCCCGACCAGCTCCTCGCGCCGCTGCTCCGCCAAGGCTGCCCGCGCTGACGCGAGAGGGCGGGGCCCGCCGGCGCGCGCCCGTGGACGTGCCCGTGCACCCCAATGCCTCCATCCAAGCGACGGGTGTCTGCCCGCTAGAGCGCGCGCCGCCCGATCACACGGAGGACGTGCGCAATCTCGGCGTCGCTGGCAAAGAGATCGCGCACGGAGGAGTCCGCGATGAGGCGCTGGCCGATCGCGGCGGCGGCCTCGTCGGGGTGGGGGCTCGCGTCGAGCACCTCCGCGACGTCGGCCGAGAGGCGGAGGATCTCGGAGGGACGCTCGAGCTCGACGAGCTTCGCGTCGAGCAGCGCCAGCAGGAGGCGGGATGCGGTCTGCGCCGCCGCGTCTTCTTCCGGTGGGTCCCCCGCGCTCCGGCTGCACACGCCGCATCGGCTGCCCGCCAGCTCGGTCCCGCAGAACGCGCAGAGCGCGCCTGTCGCCGCGGGCGCGTCGGCGTTCGACCGCGAGCTTGCTGACGGCTCGAGGAGGGAGTCGCCCAGCGCCTCCAGGAGCTCGGGGAGCTCCGCCATCCGCGCGGCGATCTGCGTGAACGTGGCCGTCTCGTGCTCCCAGCGGAAGACCGCCTCCCCGAGCTCGCGAGAGCCCGGGGCCGCGAGCAGGCAGACGATGTTGCCTGCGTCGTCGCCGCCGATCACGACGCCCTCGGGGCCCGCGTAGCCGTCCTCATCGAACGCACCGTTCGGCCCGCCGTAGTCCCAGCCGGACAGCTCCGTCGAGACCCGAGACCACTCCTCCGGGGGCCACAGTCGCCACCCCAGGCTCGCCACGCCCGCGAGCGCCGCGGCGGCCGGGGCGAACGAAGGCGGAAAGGAGACCGCGAGGCGGCGCGCGGCCTCGCGCACGGCCTCACCTGCGCTGAGCGAGCGCTCTTCGGCCGTCTGCATGAGCGCCTGCGTGTCAGGAGAGGGGCTCAAGTCAGTAGTCCAAGGTAGAGGCATATCGGTTCTCTCAAGGTGTGAGCTGCACTCGCCACGAGGTCCAGTGATCGCCTTCGAATCCCCTTCACCTACGGCAGTAGTCTCTCACCGCATCCTCGGCGATTCGTCCGCCGTGGTGCGGCCTCCCGAGCGCCTCCCAGCGCTCGACGGACCACCCGCGCTCGCAGAAGCCCGGCGCCGGGGGCTGGGGGTGGCTGGCAGGCAGGCAGCTGCGGAGGAAGGTCTGGCTCCTGGACTCGCAAGCGAGATCGTCCTCGCACGAGACTCCACGCGCGAGCGCCTCGGCGAGGCACCCCTCGGCGTCGTGGGACGCTCCGAACGCGACGCCCGCCCGCTCCGCGCCGGCCGCCTCCTCGGGCGAAGGACGCAGGAGCCTCCACATGATGAACATCGCGATGGCGACGCCCACCGCGAGGAGCCATGTCTTCACTTGCCGCGCCTCTTGGGCTTGGGCGGGGCCGGCGGGGCCGGAGCGGGTGTGGCGACCTCCTCGCGCTCGGCAGCGGGCGCGCCCGCGCGCGCCGGCGGGTCCTTGACCCGAAACGCGTACGCGAGGCCGCTCACCGCGTCGGTTCCCCCGACGACGCCGCGGGTGCGGGCGTCGACCATCAGGATCCCCCCGAACCCCTGGAGGACGGCGAGGTTCCCTCCGAGCGCCTTCGTCCCTCGCTGGACCGCCTCCACGATGGCTTCCCGGCGCGCCGCCTCGCTCCCGAGAGAGACGCGGCACGGGTAGTACGTCGGGCTGAACCAGGCCCAGAGCGACAGCGTCGCCCACCCGAGCGGCACCTGCCAGCTGCATAGACCCACGCGCCAACTCTCGTCACTCCTGTAGCGGTACCACCAGAAGCCGAAGTTCGCGCTCGTGGGGTTGTTGTAGTCTACCTTGATCTTGCCGAGCAGGTCGTAGCGCGCGCGGTCGAACGCCAGCTCGCCCCCCCGGGAGGACATGCCATCGGGCAGCGTCTCGACGAGGACCTTCACGTCACCGGCGGACCCCTCCTCGAGCCTCTCCGCGGCCTCGGTGATGGCCTCGAGGTCCTTGTACTCGCCCAGCGCGTGAGCGCTCGGTCGGAAGGTGGTGCTCGCGCAGCCCGTCGTGCACGCGAGCGCGAGCGCGGTCGTACCGGCGCGGAAGAGTCGGCGCGTCGCGCGCTCGGTGAGGAATCCAGGGATGAGGTGGCGCGCCGCGAGGGGCGACGGTCGGTCGACGGGAGAAGCATCTCTCCCCTGGGCCACGAGGCGGCAGCGTCGGCTCAACAAAAGGAGGGCCTCGGTCCCGAAGCGCCCTGCGCGAGCCCGTCACTCGAAGGCGAGCCCGAGCCTCGCCGCGAACGTCGCGCCCCCGAGCGCGATCGGGACGCGCTGATCGGCGCCGAACGACAGACCTCGCATCACGCCGCCGGCGTCGACGGCGATGAGCGCTCGAAGGCTCGCGGAGAGCCGCAACCTGGCCACGATCTCACCCACGACGCCGACCATCGCGCCGGACGCGCTCGACGCCCGCGCTCCTCCCGTGGCCTCCCCGCTCCCGACGGCCGCGCCGATGTCGAGGCGTGGCCCGAGGCTGAGCGCCAGCCGTGAAGTGAGGTCGCGCTCGTACGAGGCCCCGAGCGAGCCGAGGAAGGCGCGGGCGGAGACGCTCCCCAGAGGGTCGGAGGCGCTCGCCGCTGCGTAGGCGAAGGCCAGCTCCGCCCTCGCCCCCGTCGTGTGACGGACGAACACTCCGAGGCGAGGCTCCACGGCCAGCGTCCCCGCGGTCCCGTAGCCGCGCGCTCCGATCGCGCCCTCGGCGCCGAAGCGAAACGAGGGTCTCGGTGGCGTCGG
>CAZHGG010000084.1:0-11953 GCA_964531755.1 uncultured Polyangiaceae bacterium | reverse complement strand
TGGACGGCGCGCTGCTCGAGCGCGCGCGCGCCTCCACGCTGGAAGAGCTGGCGTCGCTCTTGCCGCGCTTCCGACATCATGAGCTCCACCGCGGCGCCTTCCTTCAGCTCCTATGCGATCGAATCGCCGACGGGACCGCCGAACTTGTCGGGAAGATGCTCGGGAATCGAAGCGCATGGGAGAAGAGCGGCCCGTCCGTCGTCCACGGGCTTCTCCGCCTGGAACGCCCTCTCGCGATCCTCGATCTCGCGGCCTGCGGTGCGGAGGCTCTCGGTCCGATGGCTGGGAACGGACCGAACCCTGTCCTGGTCGCGATGCACTACGCGGTGGCCCAGGGAGTGTTGCTCTGGGCCACGGAGCGGGCCTCTGTTGCCGCGCATGACGACGTCGAGCGCGCGCTCATCGCCATCGCCTACCTCGATCCGCCGCCGTCTTTCACGCGCGACTTGAGACGGTTCGCCAAGGTTGAGGGACTCGGCGCGGGCGCAGCCGAATGGATCAAGCAAATCCACGGGATCGCCAAGGACCACGGCGGAAAGGAGGCGACGCTTCTTGGCATCCGGGACTGCGTCGCCGAGCTGTGCGTCGAGGAGGCTCCATGAGCCTCGCGCAGACGGACCACACTGCCGCCGCCGCACAGCGTGCGGCTCTCGAGCGTCTCGGATATGAAGTTCGCTTCTGCTCGGGAGTGTGGCTCGACTGCCTCGTCAGTCGAGGCGACGAGGCGTGGCTCGGCGCTGGACTCACCGAGGAGGACGCGCTGCGGGCCGCGGTCCGAAAGGCGTTCCCTTCGCACGGAGCGCGGCAGCTTCTGGAGGGGGCGATCGCGAGCAGCTTCCCCATGGTGCCCGTTGCCGCGCCGACCTCGGAGGTCCGATTGTCGCGCGACGAGCGGCCTCCCGAGCAACCTGTCGCGCACCCTCCGGACGAGGCTCCCGACCCTGGCGTGGGAGAGGACGCCGAACCGACGACGCTGGAGGCACGACGCTGCGCGGTGCTTCGCGCGGCGCCGTCGGCGTCGGCGAGCGACGAGGACCTTCGCGAATGGGTCGTCGCGCTGCTGACCCTGTCAGACGGTGCTCTCTCGGACGAGGTCAGCGCGATGAGACCTCTCGCCGGGCGCATCGCGGGAATGCCGCCCGTGCTGCCGAAGGCCAACCGCCGTGTCAACCGACGTTTCAAGCGGCTGAGAGCGGCGCTCCTCGAACTGGACGGCGCCCGCGTCCAGGGACCAGGAGCACCGCTCGTACCCACCGCCCATGACCGCCTGTCTCTGGTCGTCGCGCGCACGCGCGGCGCGAGGGTCGCGTTCCTTGGCAATCGGAGCGACGGGACGCTGCGCGCCGCGCTGCTGCGCAGGTTCGCCTTCGCCGAGCTCGACATGTTCGAGTCGGGGGCTGCGGATCGTCTCTCCGCTCGTGTCGCAGCGGGGTCCTACGACCTGGTGCTCGCAGCGACTGGCTTCTTGGACCACTCGGTCGCCGGGAAGGTCGCGCGTGCGTGCAAGACTCAGGGCGTGCCTTGCGTCGCGGTCAACCGCGGACGAGTCGGGGCGGTCCTCTCCGCCCTGGCTCGCGCCTACGGGGTGGACCGCGTGGGGGGCCGGCCCGCTGGAGCCTGAGGGCATGCGCATCCCGTGGCCCGTTGGTCGGGCTCTGGGGCCTCCTCGCTCGCGGGCGCTCGATCCGACGCTCCCTGCCCTCCCCGCCCAAGGATCCTCGCTTGCTCGCCCGATCCCCCCCGCGTACGCTCCAGTCCCGCATGGGGGAGACCGAGCCACTCGTCACCGCGCCGCGCACGCCCCTCTTCTGGACGCTGCGTGCGATCGCGCGTCTCGAGCGCACGGGCCTTCGGCCCCCGCGGCTCACCGAGCACGCCCAGGAGCGCTGGCAGCGCGTTCGGCGCAAGCTCGGCTGGGTCGCGTTCATCGAGCTGCTCCACGAGGACCTCGCCGAGGCGTTTCCCACGAGCTTCGCGCTCGAGCGCTGGGCCGCCCACCCCACCGCGGGGCTCGACGACAAGGCGGCGCTCGCCCTCGTGGACGAGGCCTCTCAGGCCGACGACGCCGATCGTCTCGCGTTCTTGCGCGCCGCCTGTCGCGGGCTCGGCCTCATGGACGGCGGAAACATCGCCGCGCTGCCCAAAGTGCAGCCCCACCAACACGCCCTCGAGCTGCCCGGGTGTGGCGGACGCATCGCCGCGTACCAGGTCACCACGCACGCCGGGCTCTCGCTCCACGAGCACTTCACGTTCGTCGCCGACACCGACGCCGAGCGCGTCGCGATCGGGCTCGCCGCCGCCGAGCTTCGGGCCAACGCTCCCAAGATCATGACCTCCGCCGAGGTCGCGCAGTCGCGTACGGGTCCGCGCCCCGCGTTCGATCACGTCTTCGGCATCAGGGGGTATCCGCAGGCCGAGCGTCTCGCCGCCGAGCTCGGGGCGGAGGTCCGGTGGGCGTAGTGACGACCGCGTCTCCCGCGCCGCTCGGCTCGTGGACCCGCACGCTCAACGAGGAGGACGCCCTCGCCCTGCTCGACGCCGCCCACCCCGGCATGTCGGTCGCCGACTGGGAAGAGCGTGGCGATGGCCTCCTCCCGCAGGCGAGCCCGGCCCGCCGGCGCGAGCTCGTCCGGATGGTGCGCGAAGAGCTGCTCGACAGCCGGGAGGGTGTCGTCCGCGAGTCCACCTGGCTCCACCTCCTCCAGGAGGGCAGCTCCCATCGCCGCCTCGGGCTGCTCTACGGCCGCCTCTGGCGAAGCCGCCCTCTCGTCCTCCGCGCGCTCGACACGCTCGTGCATCCCGCGCTCGCGCGGGTCGATCGGCCGCTCGCGCCGCACGACGCCGATCTCCTCGACGCCGAGACGTGGGACGCCTTCCTCCGGTCCGTGCTGCGCCCCGAGGTGCCCCACGAGGCCTTCGTGAAGACGCGGAGCACCCTTCAGGGTGCCCTCCGCTCGGTCGGCGTGCTCTCGATCGGCACGGCCTCGGCGGCCGCGCCGCTCTCGGTCACCCGCGCTCGCGTCACGCGCGCGCGCCACGGGCGCCCGGATCCTCTCGCGTTCGCGTGGGTGCTCGCGCGCGAGGTGGGCGAGCGTGGCGAGGAGGCCGAGGCGTGGGCCGCGCGCGGCTCCTTCGCCGCGCGGCTCTTCGCGACGACCCCCGAGTACGCCTCCACCTGCGTGGACGCCGGCGTCACGGCGGGGCTCCTCCGCCGCGGCTACCTGATGGGCCAAGGTCGGCTCCAGGTCGGCCCGGAGCTCCGCTGATGCCCGCCCGCCACGTGTCCAAAGGGGCGCCTGTCCACGATGCCGAGGCGCGCGGCATCCAGGCCCTCGTGCGCGCGCTCCCCGACAGCTACCGGGTGTACTCGAACATCGAGCTCGCGAGCGATCGGCGCGGGCAGACCTTCGAGCACGACGCCATCGTCGTCGCGCCCCACGCGATCTTCACCGTCGAGCTGAAGAGCTGGGGCGGGCGTATCGTCGGCAACCGCGATCGCTGGACCCTCGCGGACGGCACCGTGGTGCAGTCGCCGATCCCGCTCGTCCTCTCGAAGGCCCGCGTCCTCAAGGGCCGGCTTCAGTCGCGGCGGCGTGACCTCGCCAGCGTCTGGGTGCAGGGCCTCGTCTTCCTCTCGGCCTCCGACGCGGTCGCCCAGATCACGAGCGATTTCGAGGACTACGTCGTGACCAGCGACCGCGTGCGCCGGGCGCTGACCGAGGCCGCCTGGCTGGGGAACCCGACCCCGATCACCTCGACCCAGCGGCGCGCCATCGAGGACTACCTCGACGACGGACGCGCGAGCGCCTCCACCGCTGGCGCCGAGCTCGCGGGCTTCAGGCTGGTGCAGCGGCTCTCCGCCGAGGACCGGCCGTACGAGGCGTGGCTGGGCGAGCGGTCCTCTCTCGTGCGCGAGCGGCGCGTGCTCCACACCTACACGCTCGCTGGCGACACCGCGGCCGAGCGCGACAGGCTCCGCGTCCACGCGCTCCGCGAGGCCACGCTCCACGGCCGCCTCCGCGGCGGTCCCGACATCCTCCGGTACGACAGCTATTTCGTCACCCAGGACGATCCTCAGCGCCTCGTGCTCCAGTTCGAGGACACCACGCCGCTCCTGCCGATGGACGCGTGGGCGAAGCACAAGAAGCCGGGGATGTTGGCGCGTCTCTCGGTCGCGGCGCGCGTCGCGCGGGCGCTCGCGTGGGTCCACGAGAGGGGCCTCGTGCACCGGCGGCTCTCTCCCGAGGCCGTGCTGGTCTCCGGCGAGGACGTACCGGTCGAGGTGCGGCTGTGCGCCTTCGAGCTGGCGCGCGATCTCACCGGGGCCGTCGCCACCATCACCGGCAGCTCGCTCGGCGATCCCACGTTCCGCTGCGCCGCGCCCGAGGCGCTCAAGACCGGCGAGGCCACGCCCCGGTCGGATCTCTTCTCGCTCGGCGCCACGCTCGTCGAGCTCTTCACCGGGCGCTCGCTCTTCGGCAACGTCGACGAGGTCCTTCGCCCCTTCACCGTGCCGCCGCTCCGCCAGGACGACCGCGCGTGCCCTCGCGTCGTCGCGGAGCTCGTGGCCGAGCTCCTCGCGGTGAGCCCCTCGGCGAGACCCCAGGACGCCGCCAGCGTGGCCGACCGCCTCGAGCGAGGCCTCCGCGATCTGACGCACAAGCCCCAGCGAACGGAGCTCCAGCCCGGCCGCGTGATCCGCGAGACCTACGAGCTCGTCGAGCGCCTCGGGCGCGGCGCCACCGCGACGACCTGGAGGGCCCGTCAGCTCCAGACCGACCGCGACGTCGTCCTGAAGATCGCCGAGCCGGCGCACGCGCACTACCTCCAGGAAGAGGGCCGCGTCCTCTCGACGGTGCACCACCCGAACGTGGTTCACTTCTACAACGCGGAGCCGTTCGACGACGGGAACTTGCTCGTCCTCGAGCACGTCGCAGGCTTCACCGCCACGCTCTGGGCCGCCGCGGGCGATCCGCTCGATCCTCCGCGCTTTCTCGCGGTGGCGCGAGGGCTCCTCGGCGCGCTCGGCGCGCTCCACGAGGCGGGCTGGGTGCACCGCGACGTGAAGCCGGACAACGTGATGCTCTCCGAGGTCGACGCCGCCCCGAAGCTCCTCGATCTGGGGCTCGCGGCGAAGTGGCCCATGGAGGGAGATCTCGCGGTCGGCAGCCTCCGCTACAAGGACCCGCAGGTCTTCGTGCAGAACCGGTGGACCCCGGCGAACGATCTCTTCTCGGCCTTCGTCGTCCTCTCGGAGCTGCTCCTCGGCACGCACCCGTTCGGGGGCGCGGCGCCCGAGCCCGGCCAGCGCCCCACGTTTCAGCGCGAGGAGGTCCCGGAGAGCTTCGCGCCCGAGGTCACGGAGCGCCTCGCCGAGCTCTTCGCGCGCGCTCTCTCTCCGGTCCCCGACGAGCGCCCGAAGAGCGCGCTCGCCGCGATCGGCGACCTCGAGCAGGCCCTCGGGCTCCCGAGCCCCGACGCGGCGACCTCGCAAGGCTCGCCGGCCTCGCAGGGCCCGCAGGGCTCGCCGAGCCGGCCGGACCTCACGCCGGCGCGCCCCGCGCGAGCGAGCACGCTGCCTCCGCCGCCGCTCCGGCCGCTCCCAGCGAGCGTCGAGCTCGGGACCTCGCTCTCGTCCGCCGAGCTCGAGCTCACCGCGCGGGCGCAGGGGGCGCTGGCGCGGCTCGGGCTCACCATCGTGGCGGACCTCGTGGGGTTCGATCCTCGCGCCGCGCAGGGGCTGCCCAACGTGGGGTCGAAGACCCTCCGCGAGCTCCGGGCGCTCGAGGCGCGCATCGCGCTCCGCTGGCCAGACCCGGCGCTCGCGGGCGCGCCGCGCTCGCCTGGCTCGCCTGGTTCCAGCGCCACGAGCGCCGCGCGTCCTCTGCCGGAGCGCTTCTACGCGGCCCTCGCGGACGATCCTCGGCCGCTCGGCGCGCTTGGCCGTGAGCTCTCGCCGAGCCTGCGCGAGGCGCTCGTGGAGCGGGGGGTGCTCAGCGTCGGCGATCTGGCGACGATGCCGCCGAGCGCCCTCGAGCAGCTCCCGGGCGTCGGTCCAGGCAAGCTCGAGCGGGTGCGTACCGCCCTCCGGCGTTTGGCGGGCAGGGAGGCGCTCCCCGAGACGCTGGCCGATCTGGAGGGCCTCCTGAAGCAGGCCTTCGGCGACCGCGCGTGGGAGGCGCTCGCGCAGGCCATGGGTCTTCGCGACGGCGTGGCGCGCCCCCAGGCCGAGATCGCGGCCGCACTCGGCGTGAGCCGCCAGCGTGTCTCCCAGATGGTGGACCTCGCGCCGCTGCGCGCGGAGGTGAGCTGGGGGCACCACCTGTTCATGGTGGTGGCGGAGGCCATGCCGCCGGCGGGGCTCGCGACCTTGGCGCTCGCCGCCCAGGGGCTCGCCGCGCGACTGCCCACGACCGAGGGGGGACCCTCGGCGCTCGGCTACGCGCGCCTCGCGGGGCTCCTGCTCCAGCCCGACGGCCGCGCCACCGACGCCGCGGAGCTCGAGCGCTTGATGCGCCCCCCGTGGACCGACGCGGTCGTGGACGCCCTCCGCCAGCGACTCGGCACGATCGCGCGCTGGCCTCCGGTGCCTCGCGCCACCGCGGAGGGCGTGCTCTGGGACGCCACTCCGGTCGAGGTCCAGCGCGCCCTCCTGCGCTGGGGAGCCGAAGCCCCGCAGCTCCTCGACGGCCTGCTCAAGCTCGACGCGAACGGCGCGGGCGCGCACGGCGGGACCGTGCTCGTCGACCGCGTGGGGGCGCTCTACACGCCCCCCGTCGAGCTCTCTCAGGCCCTCTCGGTGCTCCGCCCCACCATCGCGCCCGTGGTGGACACGACGGCCACGCTGCTCGCCGAGGTCCAGGCGGCGTACCCCGGCGTGGCCTTCCCGGATCCCTGCTCCGCGATGTCGGTGACCTCGGCGGGAGACGACGCGAGCGACGCGGGGGACGCGGGGCACGTTCGCGAGGCGATCGAGCGCGCGGGGTACCGCCAGGACGGCGATCGCTGGATCGACCCGGCGCGGCTCTTGCTCGCCGAGGTGAGGCCGGCGCCGCTCGTCGATCCGAACATCCCCCACCAGCACGTCTTGCCCGACCACTCTCCGCCGGTCGTGGCCGCGCTGGCCTCGCAGGCGACTCGGGGGGGCTTTCGCGTCGTGGCGCTCCCTCCGGCGGCGCACCACAAGCTCGCGCGCCGCCTCGCAGGCTGGCTCGAGCAGCGGCTTGCCCCCGAACACGTGGGCTTCGTCCCCATCGACCGGCTGGTGATCGACGCGCTGAAGGCGAGCGACCTGTGGAAGTTCGTGCCCTATCTGGAGGCCCGAGTCGACGCCGACTGGCGCATGTTCCACGCCGAGCTCGCCGCCGCCCTCGACGACGCGGTCCGCGACGCGCGCCCCGGCCGCGTGACGGTGCTCGGGCAGCCCTCGCTGCTCGGGCCGCTGGGGCTCATGGACTGGCTCTCGGGCTTCTACGAGCGCGCCCGCGGCGGCAGGCACGGGCTCATCGTGCTGGCGGTGCCGGGGGGCATCCACGAGGACCGCGTGCGGCTGAACGAGAAGTACAACCTGCCGTACACACCCGACATGGCGGCGGTGTATCTCGAAGGGGCGTGACCGGCACAGCGGGCACGCGACCGCGTGCCAGGGGAGTGACC
The DNA here is from genome assembly GCA_964531755.1 of uncultured Polyangiaceae bacterium. Taxonomy (GTDB): domain Bacteria; phylum Myxococcota_A; class Polyangia; order Polyangiales; family Polyangiaceae; genus JAAFHV01. Next base: position 4,297 of record CAZHGG010000084.1, on the reverse strand, counting down.
GAGCCGCTGGTCGGTCGTCGCGACCCGCGCTAGAACTCGGGCATGCTGTCGGCTTCGTTGCGACGTGCGCGCGAGCGCTCCGGTATCTCGCGCGAGCTCCTGTCGGCGCTCTCTGAAGTCCCCACGTCGCGGATCGAGGCCTGGGAGACCGGAGAGAGTGAGCCCTCCCCCACCGACGCGGACAGCGCGGCGCGGGCTTTTGGCGTTCGGTTGCGGGATCTCGAGGGGCAAGGCGGATGGCCGCTCGAGGGCCTCCTCTTTCGCGCGCACGACAAGGCGGGCCTCCTGACCCTCGCCGAAACGGGCTCGTGGCCCGCCATCGGCGAGTTCCTTCGCGCCATCGCGGATCTCGCGGACATCGAGCGCGTTCTCGGTGTCACCGAGCCACCGCCGCTGCCCGTCCTCGCGTCGCCGGGCGCCAACCAGTCGCCGTGGGAGGGCGCCCAGGCCCTCGCTCGAAGCCTGCGAAGAGCGCTGCGGCTCGACGCGTCGTCTCCGATTCCATCCATGCGCCTGCTCGTGGCCGAGCTCGGAGTGCAGCTCTTCTTCACGACGCCCGACGAGCTCGATCGAAACGTGGACGGCGCAAGCACGCGCCTCCCGCGCCCGGCGATCCTCGTGAATCTCATCGAGGGTCCTGGATCATGGTGGCGCACCCGTATGACGATCGCGCACGAGCTGTGTCACCTCCTCGTGGACCACACGGAAGGGTCGGAGGCCTTCGTGAGCGCGGCGAACCCGACCGCGACATCGCACGTGCTCTTCGACGGTTACGGTGACCTCGAGCGACGCGCAAACGCCTTCGCCGCGTGCTTGCTCGCTCCGAGCGAGGCCGTACGGCAGCACCTGAGGCGGCTCGATCCGACCTCCGAGGAGGCCATCGCGAGCATCGCAAGTCACTTCGGCCTCGGGCGAATCACAGCGATCAACCGCATTCGGGACGTGTTCGATCTGAGCGTGTCGACCCGCGCGTCGATGCTCGCCCGTCGCGAGAGGCCATGGGACTCGGGTCCACACGACGACTTCGCGGAGGACGTCGGCATCCGCGCCGGGGTGCTCCGTGACCGCGTTCTCGAGGCCCTCTCTTGCGGACGGATCGACTCGGTGCGCGCGCGCGAGCTGCTCGCCCTGCCCCTCACGGAGCCTCTCCCCGCTGCGCCGGGCATCGACGCGGCTCTCCTCGCGCCCCTTCGCCCCAAAGGCGATCGCGCGCGTCGCGCCGCCCAACGCTACCTGGTCGAGCGCGAGAACCGTGCCGACCTCGTGGCGGGCGCCGCTCAGCGCGTCGAGGGAGGCTGGCTCGTCCCCGTCGAGGGCGAAGGCAAGGAACGCTCGATCCGCGTGTCCTTCGACATGGACGTCGAGACGCCAGGCGAGTGAGCGGCGCGGGCCGTCATCATCGGCTCCAGAGTCGCGCGAGCTACTGCGTGCTCGGGTGCGGGGAGATCGTCGCGAGTCGCCGGGGGCAGCCCTTCGACCAGGTGGCGGTCGCCGGGGTCCTCTCGGGCTCGCGCCGCGGCTTCGCCCTCCAGGATCTCCGCGGCGTGCTGGGCGACGGCGTGACCTTCGTCCGCTCGGACCCGGACGAGCCGACGACCCTCGCATACATCGAGGCCCAGCTCGGAGGCGGCGCCTACGTCATCGCGCAAGTCTTCGTCGCCGAGCTCGTCAAGAGCATGCGGCGTCAGGGCACCGCGGTGGATGAGCCGCACGGTCCTCTCGGAGGGACACTCCACTGCGTCGTCCTCGTCGAGGCCGCGCCTTCCTCGGGCGAGGTCCTCTACCTCGATCCATTCTTCGGCCCCGAAGGCCAGCCGCTGCGCCTCTTGCGGACCGAGCTTGCCTCCGCCCTTCAGAGCGATCTGCTGATCGTCTTGCCCTAGCGGATGGCTGCATCGCCGCCGAGCTCCTCCGAGCCGCCCCGGACTGAACAATCAAATCAGTCCGGGGCTCTTGTGGGAGAGCAAGGACGGGGCCACGGCCAAGCTCCCGAAATCTCGCGGTAGCGGTGGTGGAGGCCCCGTCACCGGACACCCGCACGACGTCCGGGACAGGCCTCGCGCGTCACGGCGTGCTGGGCAAGGTTGCCCCACGGATCCCCCCCGCGTAGGCTCCGGCCGATCATGAGGCCCGAGACCTACACCGCCCTGCTCAAGGACCTCCAGAAGCTCCAGAAGACCCTCGTCGCCTCCCAGCTCGAGGCCACCCGCCGCGATCCCGCCCTCGCCGCGCGCATGGCGCGTCTTCACGCCGAGGCCGAGGTGGGGGGCCGGCTGGACGACTTCGTGGGCACCGCCGCCCGCAAGAGCACCGTGCTCTTCTTGCTGCGCAGCGTGTTCGTGCGTGTCCTCGAGGACCTCGGCATCCTCGGGCTGAAGCGCATCCGCGACGACTGGGGCTTCGCGGCCTTCCGCGAGGTGGCCCCCGCGCTCGGGCTCCGCGCCTATTTCGGGTTCGTGTTCCGCGATCTCGCCGTGGACTTCCCGGCGCTCTTCTCCCCCTCGGAGGACGAGCTGCCCCTCCCGAGCGAAGACGGGTGTCGCGCTCTGTGGAACCTCTGGCACCACCCGAACCGGGACGGGGAGCACTACACCTGGGACGGCGATGACGCGTTCGAGAGTCGGTTTCTTGGGGATCTCTACCAGGACCTCGACGCCGACATTCGGAAGCGGTACGCGCTGCTCCAGACGCCGCGGTTCGTCGAGGAGTACATCCTCGACCATACGCTGACACCTGCGCTGGTCGAGTTCGACCCGGCTCGGCTTCGTGAGGGAGACGAGAATTCAACGCAAAGGCGCAGAGGCGCAAGGGCGCAGGAAGAGAGGCAAGACGAGAGGAGCGGGGGCGAGACGTTTCGGGTGCTCGATCCCACGTGTGGGAGTGGGCACTTTCTCATCGGGGCGTTTCATCGCCTCGCCGACTACTGGAAGGCGCGCGACTGCGACGAGGTCACCGCGTGTGAGCGGGCGCTCGAGGGGGTGTGGGGGTGCGACATCAACCCGCACGCGGTGGAGATTGCCCACTTTCGGCTGCTCCTCGAATACGTGACGCGCACAGGCGTGAGAAACCTCGAGCGCCTCGCCAAGCTCCGCCCCCACCTGCGCGCCATGGACTCGCTCATCCCCTGGGAGCGCGCGAGCCAGCAGGCCGACTTGTTCCCCGCGAGAGACCGCCTGGACGCGTACGCCACCCCGAAGCAGCGCGAGGAGAACGCGGCGTTCCTTGGGCGGGAGTTTCATGTGGTGGTGGGGAACCCCCCGTACATCACGCCGAAGGACGTGCGGAAACGGGACGACTACCGGGTGTTCTGGCCGGACTCGGCCGCCGGGAAATACGCGCTGTCGGCGCCGTTCGCCGAGCGCATGTTCGTGCTGGGCAGGCCGGGCGCGTTCGTGGGGCAGATCACGGCCAACTCGTTCATGAAGCGTGAGTTCGGCAAGAGGCTCATTGGCACGGCATTGCCGCGCTGTCAGCTGACGGGCGTGATCGACACGAGCGGGGCGTATATCCCAGGACACGGGACGCCGACGGTCATCCTTTTCGGACGAAATCGACGACGCGGGAACGATGACGTCTGGGCGATCCTCGGGAAACGCGGAGAACCAAAGCGACCTGCCGTTGCTGCCGACGGGCTTGTCTGGTCTGCGATCGCAACGATGCCCCCGAGGCTTGTGTCGGACGAGTCCCCCTTCGTGACCTCCGCCCTCGTGCCTGCGGCCGAGTTCGAGCGCCACCCCTGGAGCCTTGGCGGCGGCGAGGCAGCCGGGATCAAGGCTGCGATCGAGCAGGACAGCTCCAGGATTCATCAGGTCGTCGCGGCCATCGGCAACTTGACCAAGATGATTCAGGATGACGCTTACTTCGGTTACGACCCCAGCGTGGTTCGCCAGGTCGGGGTCAGCATGATCGAGCTGTTGGAAGGCGATCGCGTGAGAGATTGGGCGACGGATCGCCCGAGCCTTGTCATCTATCCCTACGTTCGAGGGCAGCGAAGCTCGTTGGACCTCGGTCGCACGTCGAGAGCCTTTCACCATCTGTGGCGATTCCGAGAGCTCTTGTGGACTCGTCAGGGTGTGGGCTTCAAGACGGTCCGCGAGCGGGGGATTCGCTTCTACGAGTACCCCTTCTATGCCCCTGATACCACGCACGGGTTCGGCATCTGCTTCGGATTCGTCTCCACCCACAACCACTTCGTCCTCGACCGTGGCGGCAAGGTCTTCAAGCAGTCCGCCCCCGTCATCAAGCTCCCCCCCACCGCCACCCTCGAAGACCACCTCGATCTCCTCGGCCTGCTGAA
>CAZHGG010000083.1:9629-12089 GCA_964531755.1 uncultured Polyangiaceae bacterium | reverse complement strand
GAGTCGGAGAAGATCCGCGAGCTGCTCACGCGCATGATCGACGACCGCCTCGAGGAGATCGCCGCCGACAAGGCCAGACTCTCGGTCTCAGCGGAGGAGGTCGACGCGGGCATCAAGAACGTGGCCGCGTCCCAGCGCCTCACCGTGCCGGAGCTCCTCGCGGAGGCGGGGCGGCAGGGTCTCTCGGAGCAAGACTACCGCGACGAGATTCGTCGTCAGCTCCTCGAGGGCAAGCTCATCCAACTGCGCGTGCGCGGCCGCGTCCGCGTCACCGAGACCGACGCGCGCGCGGCGTACACGCGGTGGCTCCGCGACTTCGGCGGCGACGTCGTGATCGAGCCCCGGATCCTCGCCCTCCGCATCCAGCAGGGTGCCACGGCCCAAGACATCCAGGTGCGCGAGACCTTCGCCCAGGACCTCGCCATGCGCGCGCGCAAGGGCGAGGACTTCTGCAAGCTCGTCGCGGAGTACTCCGACGACACCCAGACCAAGACCACCTGTGGCTCCCGCGGCCCGCAGCCCATGCAGGCCCTCTTCCCGCCCCTCCAGGAGCTCGTCAAGAAGCTCGGCGCGGGCGAGACCGGTGACCCGCTCCGGTTCGGCAACGAGGCGATCCTCATCGTGCAGGTCCGCGACGCGGCGCATGTGCCCAAGTTCGAAGAGGTGAAGGACGCGATGCTCGAGCGCGCGTTCGGGGAGGCGATGGAGCGACAGCGCAAGGCCTGGCTCCAGGAGCTCCGTCGCGGCCTCTACATCGACGTGCGCCTCTAACCTGCGCGGCATCCTCGTTGACGAGTCAACCACGTCAACCACGTTGACAAGTCAACCACGTTGACCTTACGTCCACAGCGACGATCGGGGGGCGAGCGGCCTCGACGCGTCCATTGCAGAAAGTGAGCAACACCTTCGGGCCTCCTGCCGACAGAGGCGCAGGAGGCTCAAATGAAACGTTGCTCGCTCACGCTCCGCGCTCTCGGTGTCCTCGGCCTCGCGGCCCTCACGGCGGCGTGCTCTGGAGGCTCGTCGGACGCGCCTCCGTTCGCCGCCGACGACTCGCTCGAGGCCCAGCTGCTCCGCGAGTACGGCGCGCCGTTCGTGGTCGAGCGGAGTGGCGCCAACGCGCTCATCGTGTCGCCTCTGTCGGACACGCGGGTCGTCGCCAAGGACGCCGCGGGGGCCGAGTTGGCCGCGCGCGAGCTCTTCACCCGTCACGCCGCGGCCTTCGGCGCGGGGGCGTCCCCCGCTGCGCTCCGCGCCGTGCGCGTCGAGGCCGACCAGGTCGACGGCGCGATCTCCGTGCGGCTCGCGCAGGTCCTCCCCGGCACCGACATCGCGATCGAGGGGCGCGGCGTGGCCACGGATCTCTTCGCCGACGGGACGCTCGCGAACGCCGCCGGGTCGCTCGTCGACACCTCGGGTCCGATCCCGACGGCGCGCACCACGGCGGCCGACGCGGAGCGTGCGGTCCGCGCCCTGGTCGCGACGTGGGGCGCCCCCGACGAGGGCGACGGCGCGCTCACCTTCGTCGACGGGCCTCGCCTGGTCGCCCAGGTCTCGGACGCCGGCGCGCTCACGCTACGGTGGCGCGCCCAGTTCACCCTCGGGCTCACCGGCTTCGAGGCCTGGCTCGGCGCCGACACGGCGGAGGTGCTCGACGTGCGCCAGCCACAGGCGGGGGCCGACGGCGAGGCGCTGTCGACGCGCGCGTGGTCCTTTCGCAGCTACCCGATCGCGAGGGCGATCGGCGGAGAAGACACGAAGCTCGCCATCGACGTGACCCGCGACACCGACGGGCAATATCAGCTCCTCCGACAGGGCTCGGGCGCCACCTCGCGCATCCTCACCGTCGAGCAGACCCAGGCGAACACGAAGAGCCCTTGGCCCGCCTGGGCGTCGATCCGGAGCCCCTCACCCGACGAGTTCCTCGGCCAATTCCCTGTCACCGTCAGCGGCGCCGGGGCTGCGTACACCGCGGCGGTGGGGGTCGACGTGCACTACAACGCGATGGCGGTCGATCGCGCGTATCGGCAGCTCGTTTCAGAGGGGCCAACGCGCGGCGGGCAGATGGTGGGGGTGCTCCACGCGAACGACGACTTTCGGTACTCCGGGGGGCGTGGCGTCCTGATCGTCGACGGGGCGCGCTTCGGCCCGAGCTACGACCCCATCGTCAACATCGTGCGCTTCGGAGACGGCGGGCTGGTGCCAACGAGGAACCTGTGGATTCGCCCGACGGGCGTCCCGCTGGACGTCGCGGCCCACGAGTGGACCCACGCCTTCGTCGCGCGAAAGACAGGGCTTAGCCTCCTCGGGCAAGAGGGCGCGGTCCACGAGGTCCTCGCCGACGCCCTCGGGAAGCTCATCGCGCTCCGGAACGGCGACTCTCGACCCTCGGGGTTCGGCGCCGGGCTGCGCTTGGACGGCGACTTCGTGCGCGACTTCGCCGATCCGTCACGGTCGCTC
>CAZHGG010000083.1:3366-9529 GCA_964531755.1 uncultured Polyangiaceae bacterium | reverse complement strand
GCTGCGCTTGGACGGCGACTTCGTGCGCGACTTCGCCGATCCGTCACGGTCGCTCAGCCAGACGGAGCGAGGACTCGTCAGGATGCCGGTGGACGCGTCCGGCATCGACTGGGGGTGCGCCCAGCGCGCGTTGGTCGATCAGGGCTGCGTCCATTTCAACGCGGGGCCTGGAAATCACGCCTTCTACCTCATGCTCGCGGGGGGCAAGGCGCGGTCGTCCGGGGTCGAGGTGCGCGCGCTCCCCCGCGCCACCTTGGAGCGCGTGTGGTTCGACTCCGCGTCGCGTGCCCTGCCCCTCAAGACGGCGGGCACGTTCGGCGCCATGAACGCCTTGGCGATCCAACAGGTCGACCTCGCGCGTCGCCACGGACCGGCCGCCGTCGCCTCCGTGGGCTGCGCCTGGCGAGGTGTGGGCTTGCTCTCCGACGCCCAGGTCCGTGCGCGCGGCGTGGTCTGCAAGGGCGACGGGACCGACAGCCTCGCGCCTTCGGACTGCCACGGCAGAGCCGACGGCTTCTACTGCAGCGAGCTCGTCCCCGAGTCGGCGACGCTCTGCCGAGGCGGGCAGATCGCGGGCGGCCACCAGTGCGCGGGAGGAGATGCCTGCGTCTCCGTCGACGCGAGCCGCGCGGCGCGCCTGGACGCGAGCGGCACGCCGGAGTGCGCCTCGAAGACCCCGTGAGGAAGCCCCAGCCCGTCGCTACGCGGGACGCGAGGCGGTGGCGAAGACAACGAAGACTCTTCCGTCTTCCGTCGTGGCTGCGTCGATCACCCGCCGCTCGGGGTCGCTGGTCGCGCCTGCCCAGCCTTGAACCTTCTCCCACAACTGCGCCCGTGCTTCCGGCGAGTCGGCGTGCTCCGGCAGCAGGAAGTACAGACGAACTCGGACGTCCAGCGCCTCGTGGCAGCCGTGGAACATCACGCCAAGCTCGTCGCGCGAGAGCTCCGTTCCGACCCTGTATTTGCCTTGGATGAGATCCCCCATCCGAGGCAGTGGGCTCCCGGGCGCCTCCACCGGCGCCACGGGCGCTGGCACGACGGCATGTCCGACGTTCGGTTCGTTCCCTGTCCGCCGTGAGCGCGCGAGGGCGGCGCCGAGCGCCGCGCTCCCGCCCACGAGCATGAGGACGGCGAAGACGGTGGGGCTTCGGGTCGGCTGGTACGGTGGAGCGGCGTCGGGTGCCGCCGGGGCTTCCTCGGAGGGAGCCTGCGCCGCGGAGGGAGTCGGGAGGATCCACGCTCCCGACGGGGGGAGCACCGCGGGCGCAGGCGCCGGAGGTTCGGGGGGGAGCCGCGGCGGCGCCACACGGGGCGCGGCGACGGGCGCAGGGCGGGGCGGCGGTGCCGCGAAGGTCTGCCCTCCACCCGGGCGATACGCCCACGCCGAGCCGTTCAGCAGCGCGAGCGCCAGCCCGCAGGCTGTCGCGACGGCGACCGAGCGGAGGCCTGCCCGTCGCGTCTCGTCGTTCGAGTGGATGGGCGACGCGATCCGAAATCCGCTGACCTTCTGTCGCATGGTGTGCCTCGGGTAGAAAGTAAGCAACTCTCGCGCCACGAGCGTCCTTCCTTCCGATGTCGGCAAATGTCGGAGGACCCCCGCGCGAGCGCGCCCTCCCTGGTGCAGCCCAGCACCGGCGCCGGGGATCCATGAAGACGGCCGCTCGTCGTGTCCGCCGGAGATGGCTTACCCTTGAGCATGGTCTATCGCGAGAACGAGGCACGACGGCCGCGGGTGGGGAGCATCGTCTGGGTGCGCGTGGCTCAGTGGCCGGGCGGACCCCACACAGATCACGCGGCCATCGTCACGCGGGTCTTGAAGACGGGAAACGTCGACCTCACGAGCTTCGAGCCCGGGAGAACCGACCCCAACACGATGGCCGACCGCTCCTGCGACCCCACCGGCCAGGAGCTCGGGACATGGCGCTGGCCCGAGGACTGACCTGAGGCGTCTCGAGGTGGCCCGCGCCTCGGCGACGGCGAGTCCTAGAGATTCGCATTCACAAGACGTCGGTCCGCGCCCCGCACAGGAACGGAGGCACGCGGCGACGTGCGCGGACTCGTGCGTCAACCCCCGAGCTTGCGGTCGAGCGCCTCGAGGTGCCCGCGCACCTCGGCGTCGGTCTCGCGGAGCGCCTCGATCTTGCGCACCGCGCTCATCACCGTCGTGTGGTCGCGGTTGCCAAAGGCGCGCCCGAGCTCCGGGTAGCTCGACTTCAGCCGGGCCTTGCAGAGGTACATGGCGATGTGCCGCGCGAACGCGACGCTCTTGTGGCGGTCCTTCGAGCACAGCTCGCGCTCGGTCAGCTTGAAGTGGTGGCAGACCTCGCGCTGGATGTCGTCGACGCCCGTCTCGCTCACGCGCGGCATCGACGCAGAGAGCTCGGCCCGCACGAACTCGACGTCGATCGGCCGGTGCAGCAGGCTCGATTTCGCCAGCAGGCGGATGAGCGCCCCCTCGAGCTCGCGCACGTTGCTGCGCACGGCCTGCGCGAGCAGCAGCACGACGCTGGGGTCGAGCTCGATGTCCTCCGCCGCCGCCTTCTTCCGCAGGATCGCGACGCGTGTCTCGAGCTCGGGCCCCTGGATGTCGGCGACGAGCCCCCACGTGAAGCGCGAGACGAGGCGCTCTTCCATGCGCTCGAGGTGCTGCGGGTAGCGATCGCTCGTGACGATGATCTGCTTGTCCGCCTGGTGGAGCGCGTTGAACGCGTGGAAGAACTCCTCCTGCGTCTGCGTCTTGGAGGCCAGGAACTGGATGTCGTCGACCAAGAGCAGATCGCACCGGTCGCGGTAGCGCGCCCGGAACTCGCCCATCTTGTTCTCTTTCAGCCCCTCGACGAACTCGTTCACGAAGGTCTCGGCCGAGATGTACACGATGCGGGACTGCGGCCGCTCGGCGCGCACGCGGTGGGCCACGGCGTGAACGAGGTGGGTCTTGCCGAGGCCGGTCGGGCCGCACAGGAAGAGCGGGTTGTGACGCGGGCCGCCGCCACCAGCCGTCGCGATGGCTGCGGCGTGGGCGAGCTGGTTCGAGGGACCGACGACGAAGTTCGCGAACGTGTACTTCGGGTTCAGCACGATGGGCGGGACCGCCTGCGAGCCCGGCGCGCCTACGGAGGGCCGCCGCACGCTGGCGGGGGCGCTCTCCGCGAGGGCAGCCGGAGGAGGCGGGGGCGCGGACGCGCGCAGCACCCGCGGCCGAACTGCGGGCGCGAGGGGACCGTCCACCACCGGCCGCTCGAGGTCGCCGCCAACAGACCAGGCGGCACGGATGGCGAGCCCCGTTCGGGCGCGCAGGAAGTCGCTCAGGCTGGGGAGGAAATGCTGCTCCACCCACTCGCGCACGAACTCGTCGCGCGCCCGGAGACACAGGACGCCGTCGGTCAGCCCTTCGAATTGGACCCCGCAGAACCACTGCTCGAAGCTGCCGGGCGACAGGGCCCTCGTGAAGGCCACGGCCTCGTGCCACAGCTCGTCTTCAGCGCGATCGATCATGCCCATGGATGAAGAAGGCCCCTCAGCCGCGACGGACGCGGAAGTGCGAAAGAGATGCGGAACGGGTGCGGGTCGTCCCCGGGATTTCCCCAGGGTCGAGGTGGGCAAGGACGAGAAAATAGTTAAGCAATGCTGGGCGGTTGCGCTGAACACGGGGGTTCGTACGCGGAGAACTACACAGCTTTTCCCCAGGGACGTGTCAGAGGCGAAAGGACACCCTGACTCGTCGGGAGGACCGCGAGTCGGGTCGGCTACGGTGGTGAGGCACGCGTCAAGACCGGCTTCGCGAGCGAAGTCGGGCGTCGTGGCCAACGATCGAGGGGCAGCGCACCCGGCTCGGGGGCCCATGCGGGCCTCGACTGGTGCGCTCTCCGCCGACCGTTCGCTTCGACGTCCATGGAGCTACCACCCCCCGTTCGCGCCCGTCCACGAGCAATCGAAAAAAAGTTATAACTTCACGATATCTGTCAACTTTATTGCTTGTAGAACCCCCGCGAAATCGGCCTACAGAGAGGTGCCTTCGGGGGCCCTCCGGCAAGTTCGCAGAACGACTTCCGAATCGAGCCGGACCGTGAAGGGTGCACGAAAGTGACACGTCGTTTTCTCGGTGAATTTCCTGTCAAGAGTCGATAACCATATGAAACCTAAGAAAAAACGGCGAGCGTTGGAAACTGTCCACGCGCGCAGGGCCTTGGTAGGGTGGGGGCGGTGACCTCTCCGCGTCCTCGCCTCCGCGCCAGAAGCGCCGTCTTCGGCCTGCTGCTGGCGGGCTCGTCGGCCATCACGGTGTCGGCCTCAGCCGATCCGTCGACCACCTCGCCGGAGCAAGGCTTCGACCTCGGGGAAGTGCAGCACCCGCGCTCGGTCGCGATGGGCGGCGCGCGGACGGCGCTCGGCTCCTCCACCAACGCGCTCTGGGGGAACCCGGCGAACCTGCCGCTCACGCGGGTGTACCACTTCGAGGGGCTGGCCGCGTGGGGGCCCGAGGCCCGGCGGCAGAGCTACGGCGGCGCCGTAGTCGACTCGAGCACCAACCGCGTGGCGGGCGGATTCGGCGGTACCTGGAGCATCTCCGACCCCGACGTCGTGCGGCGCCAGTGGACCGATCTGCGCCTCACGCTCGCCTACCCGCTGGTGGATCGCCTCTCCGTGGGCGCGACGGGCCGGTACCTCCGCGTCAACCAATCCGTTTCGGCGGGGCCGCTGGGCGACTCGCTTGTCTCGGGCGGAACGCGCGGCGAGGCCGTCTTCAACACGGCCACCATCGACCTCGGCGTGACGGCGGTGCCGATTGACGGCCTGCGGGTCGGGCTCGTCGGCAAGAACCTCTCGAACCCGGGGACGGGCGTCGCTCCGACCCTCCTGCTCGGAGGCGTCGGCTACCAGAACGGCATCGTCTCGGTCGAGGCGGAGGGGATGGCCGACTTCACGACCCATGGGAGGACGGCCGGGCGGTTCATGTTCGGCGCCGAGGTCTTCGTCGCCAACCATGTCCCTCTGCGCGCCGGATACCGCTTCGACGAGGGCACGAAGGTCCACTCGGTGTCGGGCGGCGTCGGCTATGTCGATCGCGCGTGGAGCGTCGAGCTGGGAATTCGGCGGGACGTGTCGGCGGCGTACCCGTCGACGCTGGCGTGCCTGGCGCTCCGCTACTTCTACGATGCTGGCGGGGCGGACGCCGGCCCGGAGATGTGATCGCGCCGGCCCCCCCAGGGCCGGGGCGACCGACGTTGGCGCCAAACGCTTGAAATGACTGAGGCGGCCCATCCCGGGTCGGGCCGCGTCCAGGGCGGGCGCGCGGCGGCATCGACCGACGTTGACCCCAAGTGGCTGAAATGACTCGGGTCCTGCCGTCGGTCGATCGACGTTGACCCCAAGCGCTTGAAATGAGTCAGCCCCTCAGTCGCCGATGAGGTCGAAGTGGAACCCCACCCCGATCGACAGCGCGACGTAGGGCCGCCCCACGAAGTTCGACTGCGGCGAGCTCAGCGAGGTCTCGGTCGTGTTCTGGAGCGTGTACTTGTTGAGGGGCCCGGCGACGCCCTGCGTGAGCCCTGGCGTGTAGGTCCCGCTCACGTCGTTCATGCCGCCCGCCGAGATCGCCGCCAGCGGCGACAAGGTAAACCGCGTGTGGAGCCGGATCTCGGCGCCGAGCCCTAGGCGCACCCACTCGAAGGTGCTGAGGTTGAGCGACTGCTCGCCGCTCGAGACGCGGATGCTGCGCACGCCGACCGACAGGTCCTGCAGGAACGCCACGCTGTCCGGATCGCCCGACACGTGCCGCAGCCCGCCGCCGTAGAACGTGGTCGACGAGTGGGCGTTCTCGTCCCCCTCGAAGTAGCCGCCGCGGCCCAGCAGGCCGTGCTCGAGGAACGCGTACGGAATCCAGGCCTTCGCGAGCCGCACCCCCAGGTCGAGCTGGAAGCTGGCCCCGTTCTTCGCCAGGCGCCCCGTGGTCGCCGTCTCCCCGGAGCGCGCGTCGGCGAGGAAGGCGCCCCCGAAGCCCACGTAGTTGATGCGTCCACCCACGTAGAGGGCGAACTTCGGCGCGTGCGTGGGCACCTCCGGCTCGGGCGGGGGCGGGGGCGCCGGTGGGGCCGGCTGCTGCGGGTACTGCTGCGGGTACTGCTGCGGGTACTGCTGCGGGTACTGCTGCGGGTACTGCTGC
>CAZHGG010000083.1:0-3266 GCA_964531755.1 uncultured Polyangiaceae bacterium | reverse complement strand
CCCCGAAGGAGGACGACGCGTGACGGCCCCGGAGGCCAGCCCGCGCGACGCGGAGCCTGAGAGCCAGGAGCACAACACGATGCGCGCCGCGCTCGGGCCCGTCGCCGCGCTCGGCGCCGCGCTCACCGTGGGCGCGTTCGCCCTCTTCCGCGCGCGCACCGGGGTGTCGGTCCTGGTGGGCGCCGTCATCGCGACGTCCAACCTGTACGTCCTCATCCGCGTGGTCGAGGCGCTCCTCACCCCCGCCGAAGACGCCGGCGCCGCCGCGCCCTCCGCGACGCCCGAGCTCGATGCGGAGGTCGCGCCCGACGAGCGCGAGCGCACTCCGCCCTCGAAGCCCAAGAGCACGTTCTCGGCCGCGTGGGCCGTCCTCGGCGTCGTGAAGATGCTCGTGCTCTTCGGCGGCATCTGGGCCCTGATGACGCGCGAGCTCGTCGACCCTATAGGCCTCGTCGTCGGATACGGATGCCTGCCCCTCGGGTTGTCACTGCGGGGCCTGCTGCCCGCGCTCCGGCCTCGCGCGACCCCCCGGCGGGGCCGCAGCGAGCGGTAGTTTTCGCGGAAAAAGCGCGCCTTCGCGCAATTTTTTCGCGCTTTTTTCAGGCGCAACGAATGGTGCTTTTCTCAAAAAACCTGTGATAGGAAGCGCACTCGCATGCCGGAGCACACGTCCTTTCTGAGCTACCTGGTCGCCATGTTCCCCGCCCTCGGGAAGAACATGGAGAACTTCGGCAACACGTTCGTGGGGCACCACCCCGTGGGCGAGCACCAGGCCGAGCCCATCGCCGCGGTGGTGCTCGTCGTCGCCATCCTGCTGGGCGTCGCGTTCGCCGTCCGCAAGCAGATCGCCGACTACGACAAGTCCGTCATCCCGGACGAGACCCTCTCGCTCCGCACGCTGGTCGAGGTGGTGGTCACGTACTTCTACACGCTCATGCGCGACATGATGGGCCCCGAGCGCGCCAAGCGCTACTTCCCCATCATCGGCACGTCGGCCCTGTTCATCCTGGTGGCGAACTTCCTCGGCATGATCCCGGGCTTCCTGCCGCCCACCTCGAGCCTGAACGTCACCGCGGCCTGCGCGATCATCATCGCCGTCGCGTTCAACTACTACGGCGTGAAGGAGAACGGGCTCGGCTACTTCAAGCACATGATGGGCCCGGTGCTGCCGCTCGCGATCCTCATCTTCCCGCTCGAGCTGCTCACGATGTTCGTCATCCGCCCGGTGACGCTCGCGCTCCGGCTCATGCTCAACATCGCGGTCGACCACCTCCTCGCGTCGATCATGGTGGCGATCTTCGCGCTCTTCCTCCCCATCCCCATCCTCATCCTCGGCACCCTCGTCGCCGGCGTGCAAGCGCTCGTCTTCTGCCTGCTCGCCTCCATCTACATCACGCTCGCCACCGAGCACGAAGACCACGGCGACGGCCACGGCCACGGCGAAGGCCACGCGAAGGCCGAGCTCGGCGCGAAGGCGCACGCCTGAGGCCCGCCCGCCCACACCTCCTCCCCTTCGAGCGTGCTCGAAGGGGGTAGTCAGCTCGAAACAAAGAGACTAAAGAGCGCGCTCGGTCGCGAACGTCGTCCCCCGGCGCGCTCCCAACCCCCTACGTACCTACCGTAATTCGGATTCTGAAGGAGCCTCCAATGTCGACCTCCCGCAAGCTCGGTCTCATGGCGCTGAGCGCCACCGCCACCCTCCTCGTCCCGCTCGCTGCCTTCGCGCAGGAAGGCGCTCACGCCGGCGCGAACGCCAACGACGTGAAGATGTACGCGGCGGCCGGCGCGGGCTTCGCCATCGGTCTCGGAGTGCTCGGTGGCGCCGTCGGTCAGGGCCGCGCGGCCGCCGCGGCGCTCGAGGGCATCTCGCGCAACCCCGGCGCCGCTGCCCGCATCCAGACCCCGATGATCCTCGCGCTCGCGCTCATCGAGTCGCTCGTGCTCCTCAGCTTCGTCATCGCGTTCTTCCTGAACGGCACCGCCTCGAAGTGAGCGCCTCGCGGGCGCAGAGCCCGCGGCACCGTCTTCGACGCGAGAGAGGCGCCGATCCACCGGATCGACGCCTCTCTCTTTTTTCACGGGTCGCCGCTCGTGGGTCGTCCTCTCAGTCGACCTGAACCGACGCGATCGCGCGCTCCACGGTCGCCTCGGCCGGCGCGAAGTGCGCCGTGTCGCCGGCAGCCTCCACGAGCACGACGTGGTCGCCCTTCACGAACACCGTGACCCAGTACCGGTGCTCGCGCGCGTTGCGCGTGAGCGTGTAGCGGAGCTGCTTGCCCTCCAGGCCGCCTCGCGATTTGACGGCCTGCTCGGAGCGCTTCACGTAGCCCGCGCCGGCGAGCCGCAGATCGATGCTCTCGGCCCAGAACTCCGTATTGGCACGCAGCTCGTTCTTCTCGGCGCGCGCGGCGAGCACCACGCCCCGCGCGCTCGTGGCCCGGTACGCGAACGTCGCGTCGTGGCCGAGGGTCGCGAAGCCGCTCGGCGTGTCGAGGCGCGCGGTCGTGGAGCAGCCGCTCGCGCATGCGAGGGTCGTGGCCAGCGAGACGGCGAGCATGGCGGGGCGGAGCGCGGGGAGCGCGAGGCGGGCGAGGCGAGCGACGGCGTTCATGGGGGCTCCGGATCAGTTCTTGGTGAGGGCGAGGAGGGGGTCGACGCCGAGGCCCTGGAGCCACGGGACGGGGAGGGTCGGGGTCGCGGCCTTCGGGGGCGGCGGCGGGGGCGGCGCCTTCACGATGGGCGAGGGACGAGGCCGCTCGCGGAGGGCCACGGTGATGCGCGAGAAGGAGGCCCGCGTCTTCAGGAAGGTGACCTTGCCCTCGATCGTGTCGATCTCGCGCGCGACGCGCTCGAGCTCGCGCTCCACCGTGAGGGCGTCGTTCACGTTCGCCGCCCGCGCGAGGAACTCCTGCAGCCGACGCTGGGTGGCCTTGAGGTTCGAGAGGCGCACCTCGAGGTCGTGCACCTGCTCGGTCACGTCCTCCGCGCTCACCGAGCGCGTGGTGACCGTGGCGACCCCCTCGAGCTCCTTCAGGGCCGAGCGAAAGTGAAGAGAAGGTACACGTATCTCGACGCCGTCGTCGCGCCGGCCCATCAGGCTGCCACCGTGCGACTCGGCGACGTCGATGACCCTGTCGATCGTCTCGGGGATCTTGTCGGGATCGGTCAGCATCGAGAGCGCGCCCGTGTAGACGACGAGCTGCGCGCGCGCCTCCGCGGCGGCCTTCGCGTTCGCGCCCCCCGGCTGCCCGGTGGGCGAAGCGCTC
>CAZHGG010000082.1:0-12153 GCA_964531755.1 uncultured Polyangiaceae bacterium | reverse complement strand
CCCGGGGGATGGCTCGGGCCCCGCGCCCGCGTCGGGCGCCGGGGCGCCGGCGTCGGCCGGGGTGGCCGAGGCCGCGCCCGGATCGGTGCAGCAGCGGAAGCTCTGCTGGTAGGCCACGAAGTTCTCGTTGTGGGCGCGCGTGGCCGGGCGGCAGCGGGCGCGCACGGGGCCCCAGTAGCCGCCCTTCAGCACCGACGCGAAGCCGCCGCTCGTGCGGGTGGTCTTGGTCCACTCGTCGACGTTGCCGGTCATGTCGTAGAGCCCGAAGGGGCTCTTGCACTTGGGGCTCGCCCCCGAAGGCTGCCCCTGCCACAGCCGGTCGAGCTCGGCGCGGGCCTTCTGGCCGTCGCGCGGGGCGAGGCCGTTCTCGGCGAAGGGCTTCCAGGGGCGGTCGACGTTGCACGCCGTGGCGTCACGCTCGTAGCCGTAGGGGTAGGGCACGGCCTCTTCGCCCTCGCAGGCGAACGTCCACTCGGTCTCGTTGCAGAGGCGCTTGCCGGCCGCCTTGCAGAGGGCCGCGCTCTCGTTGTAAGTAACCACAATTATAGGGTTTTCACCCTTCTTGTTCGGGTACTCGAAGCGGTCCATGCAGAAGCGCAGCGGCTTCGTGGGGAGCTTCTGCGACAGATCGAGCCAGCCCGGGCGGTCGAAGGTGCGGCAGCGCGCGGGAAAGTCTTTGCTGATCCAGTCGACGCAGGCGCTGTTCTGGAGCTCCTCCACCCCGCCGGAGGAGTCTTTCCCGTCGGCGTCGAGCTTGTAACGGCCGCTCACCTCGACCATGCCCGGACCGCACGCGCCGCGGTTCTTCTCGCGGGCGTCGGTCACCTCGGTGGCCTCGACCGTGCCGGGCGCCGCCACGGCCTGCCAGTGCTTCTTGTCGATGCTGCGCCACTCGTTGCGCGGCGTCTGCCCCGCGAAGTGGAGGAAGCCGGAGTCGCTGGGGTCGAGCAGCGCCCACCCGACGAGCCCGCCTCCGACCACGAGGAGACCGCCCGCGGCGAAGAGGGCCACGAACAGCGCCCCGCGGCGACGGTTCGGAGCGGGCGGCGGCGTGGGCTGCGTGTGTGGCGTGGGCATCATGGGGCGGTGACCCGAGGGTAGTCGAGCCTGGGATGGACGACCAAGCGCCCGGGGCATTCACGCCGGCCCGCAGGTCGAGCCGCCCCTCAAGGCGCAGGCAGCGCGGGCTCGGGCGCCGGCCCGACGGGCGCAGGCGAGGCGCCCACGACCCCCGCCTCCGTCAGCCGCAGCGCGAGGGCGAACGCGGCGAGCATGCCCAGCCCCGAGGCCACGTACGGCGCGCGCGCCCCGATGGCCGAGTAGAGGAAGCCGCCGGCGGCCGGACCGAAGGTCCGGGCGAGGCTCGCGATCGACTGGTTCACCCCGAGGGTCGCGCCCTGGTTCTGCTTGGCGGCGCGCTTCGAGACGTAGGCCGAGGTGTTGGGCTGCGTCAGGCCGTTGCCGACCGCCAGCACCGCGCCCGACAGGTAGAGGAACGCTCTTCCTACGGCAGGGGACGCGCAGAACCCGGCGAACGCGACGGCCTGCAGCAGGCTGCCCGCTCGTAGGAGCTGCGCCTCGGTGAAGCGCCTCGACAGCTGCCGCATGCCGCCCTGCACGAGCGCGGCGACCACGCCGATCATCGCGAGCAGGTAGCCGGTGTCGCGCGGGCCCATCGCGAACAGGTCCTGGTTGAAGAAGCGGAAGGTCTGCTCCATGCCCGTGAAGGCGAAGATCAGCACGAAGTTCACGAGCACGGCCGTGCCCACGCCGGGCAGCGCGAAGGCCTCGCGGACCGCGTCGAGGTCGATGGGCGTGAGGCGCCGCTTGGACGGGGCGCGCGCCTCCTTGGGGAGCGACTCGGGCAGGCCGAACACGATCCACGCGAAGTTCACGAGGCTCAGGCACGCGGCGACGATGCAGGGCACCGCGCCGGTGCGACCGTGGATGGCGATCTCCGCGAGCGGCCCGCCGATGCTGGGCCCGAGGATGAAGCCGAGGCCGAACGCCACGCCGATGAGGCCCATGCCCTTCGCGCGGTCCTCGGGGCCGGTCACGTCGGCGATGTAGGCCGAGGCGGTGCCGAGGTTCGCGGTGGCTACGCCGCTCCACGCGCGCGCGAGGAAGAGCAAGGCGACCGTGCCCCCGAACACGAGCGAGCCGGCGAGCGCCGCCATGCCGAGCGCCGTGGCCAGGACCGACCACATGAGCACGGGCTTTCGCCCCACGCGGTCGGAGAGCCGGCCCCAGATGGGGATGAAGAGAAACTGGGAGGCGGAGTACACCGCCGAGAGCAGCGTGCCGGTGAACGCCGACACGTGGAAGGTGGCGCGGGCCTCCTCCGCGAGGAACGGGAGCACGAGCCCGAACCCCAAGAGGTCGAGGAACACCGTGAGGAATATGGCGCCGAGCGAGGCCCTTCTTGCTGCCATGGGGCGGCTGTACCTAGCACGACCCGCGCGGAGGGGCCTCGCGGCGTCGCAGCGCGCCGTGAGCCTAAGCAGGACGAGGCGGCCTCGGCGCCCAGAGCGCGCGAGCGCGGCTGCGCGCGTGGCGCCGCGCCGCGGCGGACGCCCGCCGGGCCGCGGCCCTCGCAGGTCGTTGAATTCGTTGGGCTCGTCGACCCCGCGACGTGGGGCCGCGCGACGCCTCGCTGGCGCCGATTGACACGCCTCGGGCGGTGGTCGAGCCTTCCCCGATGCCTCGTCTCGCGCGCCTCGCGGCGGTGGTCCTCCTGGTGTGGGTCGCTCTTCTCGTGGGCCACGCGCGCGCGGTCCGCGCGCAGCCCGTGGACCCCAAGGCGGTGCCGCCCGAGCTCCGGCCCTGGGTGCCGTGGGTGCTCGACGGCCACGACGAGGCCACGTGCCCCACGCTCCCCGACGCGGTGGGCGGGCTCGGGAACCTACGGCCGACCGGCACGCCGCCGCAGGAGCGGCCTCGGTGCGCGTGGCCGGCTCGCGCCGACCTCGTCCTCGACGAGAAGGGCGGGCGCTTCACCCAGCGCTGGCACCTCGAGGCGGCGCAGTGGGTGCCCCTCCCGGGCGACGCGAAGCGGTGGCCGCTCGACGTGAAGGCCGGCGCGACCGGCGCCTCGGTCGTGCTCCACGGCGGCGCGCCGAGCGTCCGGCTCGAGCGCGGCGACCACGTCGTGACGGGCGCCTTCGCGTGGGACGGCCTGCCCGAGTCGCTGCGCGTCCCGCCCGAGACCGGCCTCCTCTCGCTCACGCTGCGCGGGGTCGCGGTGCCCTCCCCGAACCGCGACGCCGAGGGGGTGGTGTGGCTGCAGAAGACCGCGAAGAACGAGGAGGGCGACGCGCTCGAGTTCGTCGTGCACCGCAAGGTGACCGACGACATCCCGCTGCTGCTCACGACGCGCATCGAGCTGCACGCCTCCGGCAAGAACCGCGAGGCGCTGCTCGGCCGCGCGCTCCCCGCGGGCTTCGTGCCGCTCTCGCTCGACGCGCCCATCCCCGCGCGGCTCGAGCCCGACGGGCACGTGCGCGTGCAGCTCCGCCCCGGCGTGTTCACGCTGGAGCTCGTCGCCCGCGGCGAGGGGCCCCTGTCGAAGCTCTCCCGCCCCAAGCCCGACGGGCCGTGGCGCGAGGGCGACGAGGTGTGGGTGTTCGACGCGCGCGCCGATCTCCGCGTCGTCACGGTCGAGGGCGTGCCCTCGATCGATCCGTCGCAGACCACGCTCCCCGACGCGTGGAAGCGCCTGCCCGCGTACCCGATGAAGCTCGGCGACACCCTGAGCCTCGAGGAGCGGCGGCGCGGCGACGCGGATCCGCCGCAGAACCAGCTCTCGCTCACGCGCAACCTCTGGCTCGACTTCGACGGCAAGGGCTTCACGGTGAGCGACTCGCTCGAGGGCACGCTCTCCCGCGACTCGCGCCTCACCATGGCCGATCCGACGACCCTCGGGCGCGTGGCGATCAACGGAAAGGACCAGTTCATCACGAAGCTCGAGGGGCTCGGCGCGGGCGTGGAGATCCGCCAAGGGCAGCTCTCGGTGGCCGCCGACAGCCGCATCGTGGGGAGCCCCGTCGACGTGCCCGCGGTGAGCTGGGCGCACGACTTCCACAAGGTGCACGCCACGCTGAACCTGCCGCCCGGCTATCGCTTGCTCCACGCGGCGGGGGTAGACGACGTGCCGGGTACGTGGGTGCGGCACTGGTCGCTGCTCGAGCTCTTCCTGGCGCTCGTCCTCGCCGTCGCAGTGGGCCGCCTGCACGGGCCTCGCTGGGGGGTCATCGCCTTGATTTTGTTCGGGCTTTCGTTCCCGGAGGGCGGCGCGCCGAAGTGGTCTTGGGTGCCCGTGCTCGCGTGCGAGGCGCTGTTCCGAGCGCTCCCGGTGGGCAAGGCCAAGACCGTGTTCTCCTGGGCGCGGGGGCTCGCGCTCGTGGGCGTGGCGCTCATCACCGTGCCGTTCCTCGTGCAGCACGTGCGCGAGGGCGCGAGGCCCGCGCTGGCCGAGCCGACGCCCACCGGCGTGACCGTCGGGGGCCTGCTGGACCGCGAGGCCGCGGTCCCCGGCGACGTGACCCTGATGGAGCAGAAGGCGACGGAGCTGGTGCCGCGCGAGGGCGCGGGCGCGGCGGGCGTCGCGCGCGCGGCGGCGCCCGAGGCGCCCGCGGCCGACCTCGACGCGCTCGACGGCGCGAAGCCCGCGCAGAAGAGCGGGCTGGCGAGCGGGGGGCAGGCCTGGCGCTCCTCGAAGGAGCGCCAGACGCTGCAGTCGAACGCGATGACCTACGATCCGGCCGCGATCGTGCAGACCGGCCCCGGCCTTCCGCGGTGGCGGTGGACCTCGCTCGAGCTCTCGTGGAGCGGGCCTGTGGCCGCCACCCAGCGGCTCCACCTCTACCTCGCGTCGCCGGGCGAGAACTTCGCGCTCGCGCTGCTCCGGGCGCTCCTGCTCGTGGTGGTGTTCCTCCGCCTCTTCCCGTCCACCCAGCGCTTCTTCCCGAAGGGGTGGGGCCCGGCGGCGGCCGCCGCCACCACGATCGTCATCGCGCTGCTCTCGACCAGCGGCGCGCGCGCCGCCGAGCCACCCAGCTCGACGGTCCTCGACGAGCTCCGCGCGAAGCTGCTCCGCAAGCCCGAGTGCGCGCCGAGCTGCACGACGAGCGGGCGGATGCTGCTCGAGGTGCGCGGGGACAGCCTGCGCGCGCGGCTCGAGGTGGACAGCGCGGCCAGCGCGCCGTTCGCGCTGCCCGGATCGATCGGCCAGTTCGTCCCGCGCGAGGTGCTCGTGGACGGCCAGCCCGCGAAGGCGCTGCTCCGAGGCGACGGCGGGCAGCTCTACACGCTGCTCGCGCCCGGCAGGCACCAGGTGGTGGTCGAGGGGCCCATGCCCGAGCGCGAGTCGCTCCAGCTCGCGCTGCCGCAGAAGCCGCACCACGTCGCGGCGGTCGCCGAGGGGTGGACCGTCGAGGGCATCCACGAAGACGGGCTCGCCGACGACAACCTGCAGTTTACACGCAAGCGCGTCGCGGCCGACGGCGGCGCGTCCCTCCAACCCGGCACGCTCCCGCCGTTCGTGCGCGTCGAGCGCACGCTGCGGGTCGGCCTCAACTGGCAGGTCGACACGCGCGTCGTGCGGGTCTCGCCCGCGGGCAGCGCGGTGGTGCTCGAGGTGCCGCTCCTCGCCGGGGAGAACGTGACCACCGCCGACGTGCGCGTCGTCGGCGGCAAGGCCCTCGTGAACATGGGCCCGCGCGTGACCGAGGTGAGCTGGAACTCGGTGCTCGAGCAGCGCTCCCCCGTGAAGCTCTCGGCGCCGCGATCGACGGCGTGGATCGAGGTCTGGCGGCTCGACGTGGGGCCCATCTGGCACGCGACCTACGGCGGCATCCCCTTCGTGCACACGCAGCCCGTCGCCGGGGTGCGCTTCCCTGAGTGGCGCCCGTGGCCCGGCGAGGAGGCGAGCGTGACGCTCGGCCGCCCCGACGGCGTGCCCGGCCAGACGCTCACGGTCGACGAGAGCACGCTCGACGTGCGCCCCGGCCTCCGCTCCACGGACATGACGCTCACGCTGCAGCTCCGGTCGAGCCGCGGCGCGCAGCACACCGTGACGCTCCCGGAGGGGGCGGTGCTCGAGTCGCTCACCATCAACGGCGCGTCGCAGCCGGTGCGGCAGGACTCGCGCGCGGTGACCTTCCCGGTGGTGCCGGGCGCGCAGACGGTGGTGATCGGTTTTCGGGAAGACCGTGGAATCGCTCCGTTTTTCTCGGTGAGCGGGCTGGACGCCGGCGCGCCGACGGTGAACGCGAACGTGGTGGTGCACGTGCCGGGCGGGCGCTGGCTGCTCTTCGTCGGCGGCCCGCGGCTCGGCCCCGCGGTGCTCTTCTGGAGCCTGCTCGCGGTGCTCCTGCTGGTGGCCACCCTGCTCGGCCGCAACACGAAGACGCCGCTCAAGGCCGGGCACTGGCTCCTGCTCGCCATCGGCCTCTCGCAGGTGCACATCGCGCTCGGGGGCGTCTTCGTGGCGTGGCTCCTCGCGCTCGGCTACCGAGAGAAGTCGGACAGCGCGCAGCTCTCGCCCGCGACCTTCAACCTCCGGCAGGTAGGCCTCGCGCTGCTCACGTTCGCGGCGATCGGCGTGCTGTTCGCGTCCATCTACAAGGGCCTGCTGGGGGACCCCGAGATGCAGGTGCGGGGCAACGGCTCGTCGCTCTCGGAGCTGCGGTGGTTCCAAGACCGCACCGACGCGGCGCTGCCCGTGCCCTGGCTCGTGTCGCTCCCCATCCTCGGTTACCGCGGGCTGATGCTCGGCTGGGCGCTGTGGACGGCGCTCGCCGTCATCCGCTGGCTCAAGTGGGGCTGGGGCGCGTTCACGACCGGCGGCGGCTGGAAGAAGAGCCCGCCGCGACCCAAGCCCGCGCCGCAGGCCCAGGGCGCCGCGCAGCAAGCGCAGGGGTACTGGGGCCCCCAGGGCTGGGTGCAGACCGGCGCGCGACCGGAGGCGGCGGCGGTCGGGCCGACGCCGAGCGAGGCTCCAGGCGCCGCAGCAGCGGGGATGGGGGCGGCGCCCGAAGGCTCTCCGAGCGCCAGCCCCCCGGAGGCTCCGGAGACCCCGTCCGGCGAGGACGGCGGGAGCGGCGGCGAGGGCGGCGGGAGCGGCGGCGAGGGCGGCGCCGGGAGCGGCACGGCAGAGCCCGGAGGAGGTGGCGCATGATTCTTGGGCGTGCGCGCTCCCATGATAGGCTGCCTTCGTGGACGAAGAGCTCGAGTTCGCGAAGAGCCGAATCGGCCTGCTCTTATCCAACAAGTACGAGCTCGAGGGGTTGATCGGCCTTGGCGGCATGGCGGTCGTCTACCGCGGCCGCCACCGCAAGAACGGCAACCGCGTCGCGATCAAGATGCTCCACCCGGTGTTCTCCCGGCACAAGGAGGTGTCCGCGCGCTTCCTGAAGGAGGGCTACCTCGCGAACTCCGTCGACCACGCGGGCACGGTGCGCGTGCTCGACGACGACGTCGCCGAGGACGGCTCCGTGTACCTCGTGATGGACCTGCTCGAGGGCGAGACGGTCGAAGCGCGGCGTCGTCGCATGGGCGGCACGCTCAGCGTCGCGGAGGTCACCTTCTTCGCCGACGAGATCCTCGAGGTGCTCGCGGCGGCGCACGAGAAGGGGATCGTCCACCGCGACATCAAGCCCGAGAACCTCTTCGTCATGACGGCTGGCACGGTGCGCGTGCTCGACTTCGGCATCGCGCGCGCGCGCACGCAGGCCGGGCTCTCGGCCACGCGCTCGGGCGTGCTGATGGGCACGCCGGGGTACCTGCCGCCCGAGCAGGCGCAGGGTCTCACGCGGGAGATCGACGGCCGCACGGATCTCTGGGCGCTAGGCGCCGTGATGTTCACGCTCCTCACGGGCGACTACGTCCACGTCGCCGAGACGCCCCAACAGATGATCATCTACACCGCGACGCGGCCGGCCCGGTCGCTGCGCGAGGTGGCGCCCGACCTGCCCGACGAGCTCATCGAGGTCGTCGACCGCGCGCTCGCGTTCGCCAAGGACGAGCGCTACGCAGACGCGCGCGCGATGCAGGAGGCGATCCGCGCGGTGCCCGGGTATTCGCCAGTGAGCTCGGTCAACCGGCTCGGGAGCGCGCCCCCGGGCTCGCTGCGCCGCTCGCTCCGGGCCCCGGTGGCCGAGGCCGTGACCGCGATGGAGCTCGCGCTCCCCACGCTCGCCGAGCCGTCGTCCGAGGCCGAAGGCGAAGCCGCCTCCATCTCCGTATCCATCGCGGGGCAGGTGCGCGGCAGCAGCCCCGTGACCGCCACGCTCGGCGAGTGGCCGCCGCCGTCCCACCCGCCCCCATCGGCCACGGCGAGCACGCCAGACGTCGCCGAGGCCCCGACCCAGGCGCCCCGAGGTCCGGGGTTCGAGACGGGGTCGGACCCGCCACCCGCTCCGCGCGACACCGAGACGCCTGCGCGGAGCGCGGAGCCGCCCGAGGCGCCACCTCCCACCGCCGAGACGGAGGAGCTCGATCTCCCGGCGCCACGGCCCGTGGGGCTCTTCGTGGCCGTGGCGATCGCGGTCCTCGTCCTCGCGGCCTTCTTCGCGTGGCCGCGGAGGCCCGCGCCCACGCCGGGCGACCCGCCGCGCCCCGCCGGCTTCGTCACCTCGCCGGAGGAGATCCCCCCGCCCGAGCCGACGGCTCCGGCGCCTCCGGCGCCTCCACCTCCGACCGCCACACCGAAGCCCTCGGCGAAGCCCAAGACCAGCGGGGGCCGCTGAGCAGCCACCCGGACGAACACAGGGCCGCGCCCTCCACGGGGTGAGCGCGCGGCGCGGCGCTCGCGCCGAGGGCGAGGACGCGCGAGGGGGCGAGCGCCGCGAGCAGCGCCCGGTCATGGGTCGCCACGACGAGCCCACCGGGGAAGGCGCAGAGCGCACGCGTCAGCGCGCGCTGACCGAGCAGGTCGAGGCCCTCCGTCGGCTCGTCGAGCAGCAGGAGCTCCACGCGGGGCGCCCGGTGGAACAGCGCGATCAGGGCCGCGCGCACGCGCTCGCCCGGGCTGAGGGACGCGAGGGGGCGCTGGCTCAGCGCAAGCGGGAACCGGTGCGCGAGCAGCGTGGCGGCCACGGCGTCGAGAGAGGTGGCGTCGCTGTGCACCGCGAGGTGCTCGAGGAGCGACTCTTCGAGGACCCAGTCCGCCGCGCCCTGCGCGATGGACCCGATGCGCCGGGGATCGCGCCACGCGCGGCCGGCGGAGGGCTCCCGGTCCCCGCGGAGTATGCCGAGCAGCGTGGTCTTTCCGGCGCCGTTCGGCCCGACGACGGCCACGCGCTGCCGCCCAATACGGAGGTCGAGGTCCATGAACAGCGCGCGCCCGTCGGCCGCGGCGGCGACGCCCTCCGCGCCGACGATGGGCGCGCCGTCGTCCGCGGGGAGGGTGGGCGCGGGGAGGTCCAGCGGGAGCTCGACCTGCAACCCGCGTCGCAGCGACCTCGTCCACGCGCGCGCCGCCTCGAGCTGCGCGCTGCGCTGCCGCGCGAGCTTGCCGTGGCTCACCTGCGCCTGCTCTCGCTTCTGGTTGAGGCGCACGCGGGGCGTGCCGCGATCGAGCTCGCTGCAGCGCCCGTAGCGCTTCTTTCGTGCCTTTCGGCGCGCCACGTGGGCGACGTGGGCCTCCTCCGCCTCCAGGCGATGGAGGCCGCGCGCGTAGCGCACCTGGCTCGCGTGGTGGTCGCGCTCGAGCTCGCCGTCGAGCTCGTCGAGCGTTCCGGAGAAAGCCCGACACCCCGCCTCGGTGGCGACGAAGAAGCACCGGAAGTCCTGGAGCAGCTGACGATCGTGGGACGCCACCAGGACCGCGCCCGAGTGCTCGCGCAGCCACCCGCGCAGCCACGCCACGCCGGCCTCGTCGAGGTCGCGCGTCGGCTCGTCGAGGAGCACCGCGTCCGCGCCCGCGCTCGCGGCCCGCGCCAGCTCGCGCCGCCTGAGCTCCCCGTGGCTCAGGCCTGGCTCCGGGTGGAGGAGCTGTGGGACGAACGCGACGCGTGGGTGGCGCGCGGTGGTCGCGAACAACGCGGCCAGGAGCGTGGACTTGCCCACGCCGTTTCGCCCGACGAGCGCCACGCGCTCGCGCCCGAGGCGGAGGGTGAGCCCCTCGAAGAGCGTCCGCCCGCCGGGCGCGGTGATGGTCGCGTCGAGCAGCTCGAGGAGGGGTCTCATGGGGTCTCCTTCGGATCGCGCAGATCGCGCAGATCGCGCGCGATCTGCCGCAAGAGCTCGCGTGGCCCTTGCGCGGTGATTCGCAGGCCGCGCGGCCCCGCGTCGCTCTGCAACACCCGGCAGCGCGCGTAGATGCTCGCCGCCGCGCGCGTAGCCCCGTACGGGACGAAGAACGCGCGCGTCGCGTCCGCTCGACGGGTCGCCGCCACGAGCGCGTCGCGGAGCCGCTGGATCGCGCCGTGGTCGTGCGTGCTGAGCGCGAGCCACGGGTGCCCCTCGGTCCACGCGTCGCAGACCCCCGAGCCGAGCGCGTGGCCTAGCTTGTCCACCTTGGTGAACACGTAGAAACGGGGGGTGTCTCGCGCGCCGAGCCGCGTGACGAGGTCGCGCGTGGTCGCCACGTGCAGCGCGAGCTCGGGGTCGGCCGCGTCGACGACCACGACGAGGAGCGAGGCCTCGGTGATCTCGGCCAGCGTGGACTCGAAGCTCGCGAGCAGGCGCTCGGGGAGCCGACGAATGAAGCCGACGGTGTCGCTGAGGACCACGTCGCCGCCGTGCCGCGTGAGGCAGCGCGCGGTGGTGTCGAGCGTCTCGAAGGGCATGTCCCGGGCTGTGAGGGCGCTCGCCGTGAGCGCGTTCATGAGCGAGGTCTTGCCGGCGTTCGTGTAGCCGACCAGCACCGCCCGCTTGCACGCGTCGCGCTGCTTTCGCTGCGTGGCGCTCGCGCCGTCGAGGCGCCGCAGGGCCCGGTCGAGCTGCTCCTTGCGCGCGTCGAGCTTGCGCGCCATGAGCTCGGAGGCCGTCTCACCGGGCCCGCGCGCGTGCTTCGAGGCGCCGGTCTGTTGGTCCATGTCGAGGCCGACGCCGCGTATTCGCGGTCGCAAGAACTCGAGCTGCGCCGCCTCGACCTGGATGCGCGCGCGGCGCGTGCGGGCGTGGCGTAGAAACACGTTGAGGATGACGGCCTCACGATCGCAGATGGGTATCCCCGCGTCGTCCTCGAGGTTTCGAGTCTGCGAGGGGCTGAGCTCGGCGTCGAGCACCAGCATGGTGGCCCCCGCCTCGCGCGCCCGGAGGGCGAGCTCGCGCGAAGTGCCCTTGCCCAAGAACGAGCGCGGGTTCGGGGTCGCGACGTGCCGGACCTCGGCGCCCACGACGCGGTCGCCCTGGTGGCGCACGAGGCTCGTGATCTCCGCGAGCTGCGCTGCGCGGGCGGCGGGGTCGCGCTCGGCGCCCACGGAGACGACGTAGGACGCGTGCCCTTCGTCGCCCACCCCGAGCTGCGCGCGCTCCTCGCGCGCCATCCACGCGGCGGTGAGCGCCTCCAGTCGTCCGTCGTCCGCGAGGGGCACCTCCGCGTGCTCAGCGAGGGGCCTCGAGGTGAATTTGTACATTCCTGTCTCCGTGTCGTTCAAAGGGTTGAGCGCGGCGGCGCGCACGCGGCGAGCGCGCGCGAGCGCGAACTGGGAAGTCGAGGTGGGCCACGGGGAAGCGCGGCGCGCGACGCGGCGTCGCGCCGCGAGTCAGGCCTCGAGCCCCGGCGGTGACGGCGCATTCCTCGTCACGCGCGGGCGCCCTCCCTACGCTGGTCAGGCGCGAGCGCGGACCGCCCGCGCAGCCAACTCAGCGCGGAGCGGCGCGGCGACGGCCGGGTCGCCGGCCCTGGTCGGCTCGTCGATGGCGCGCCACTCGGGAGGCGGCGACACCGGGACGGTCGCTAGATGAACGGGCGCAGCCGCATGGTTCGTGGAGAGTAGCTCGCGACATCAGGAAATCAAGGCGGACTCCCACTCGCGCGGGCGAAGCCGCAGCGGTCGAATGGGCGCACCGCCTCGCGCGTTCCTGGAGAGACCATGCGCCTCGTGACAGCTCTCCTCGCGTCCGCGCTCGCCGCGCTCGCCGCCTGCGATCCGACGCCCTCCGCCCCGCGTGGGGACGGCGCGCCCGCGCCTTCGGCGCGCGAGG
>CAZHGG010000081.1:0-12178 GCA_964531755.1 uncultured Polyangiaceae bacterium | reverse complement strand
CAGCGCTCGCCGCGGCGGCCTGCCCGCGGGCGGCGCGCTCGGCGCTCGCGGTCCGCCTCGCGGGCCCCGCCGGCGTCGTCCCGGCGCCGTTCCACGCCCTCGTGTACGGCGAGGACGGCACGCCCGATCCGGAGCTCGTCGACCTAGGACCTCGCGGCGACAAGCTCGCGCGCGTCGTCGAGGGCAACAACCTGTACTCGCTCGACGGGGGCGGCGAGCTCGGCCTGCCCCCGGGCAGCTACCACGTGCTCGTCGCGCGGGGCCTCGAGAGCACGATGGAGGAGCGGCACCTCAAGCTCGCCCCCGGCGCCACCGAGCGGCTCGCGACGGAACTCCGCCGCGTGCTGCCGAGCGACGTGCTCTCGGCCGACTTTCACCTGCACGCCTCGCCCAGCCCCGACTCGACGGTGTCGCTCGCGCAGCGCGTGACCACGCTCGCCTGCGAGGGGCTCGCGTTCGCCGTGGCCACGGACCACAACCGAGTCACCGACTACGCGCCCGCCGCGCGGCAGCTCGCTCCCACACCGCCCGGGCTCCTCCCCGGGCTCGCGGTCGGCGACGAGATCACCTCGTCCGGGGCGCGCCTCTGGGGGCACTTCAACGCCTATCCGCTCGCCGCGACTACGCTCGCCCCGGAGGACGCCGCGATCCCCTATTTCGATGTCGCCCCTGGCGAGCTGTTCGCCGGCGCACGCCGGGCAGGCGCCGCGATCGTGCAGGTGAATCACCCGCGCATGCCTCCGAAGATTGGCTATTTCAACCAGGCCGAGCTCGACGCGGTGACCGGGCGCGCCGGCCCGGACTTCGCGGAGGACTTCGACGCCGTCGAGGCCCACAACGGCATCTGGCTCGAGTCGCCTGAGCGCGTGCGCGAGGCGCTGCGCGACATCGTAGGCCTCGCGCGCCGCGGCAAGAAGGTGGCCGCCACCGGCAACAGCGACTCGCACAAGCTCGTGCTGGAGGAGCCGGGCTACCCGCGCACCTTCGTGCTGCTCGACCCCAGTACGGCCACGAGCGAGACCCTGGAGCAACGCGTGGTCGCGGCCGTCAAGCGGCGCCACACGGTCGTGAGCTCGGGCGCCTTCATCGACGCGCGGCTCGACGGCATGCTGCCGGGCGACGTGGTCACGCCCCAAGGGAAGAAAATGAAGCTCCACGTGCGCGTGGTCGCGCCCGCGTGGGTGCCCGTCGAGACCGTCGAGATCTGGCTCGACGACGGGGTGACGCGGTCGTTCCCGGTGACCGCCGCCGGAGCCGGCGTGCGCTTCGAGGCGGACGTGACCCTCCCGGTCGATCGCGACCGCACCGTGACCGTCTGGGTCGAGGCGAAGCGCTCGCTGCCCCGCGTGGTCCACGAGACCGACGCGCGCGCGATCGCCTTCACGACCCCGTTCTACGTGGACGCGGACCACGACGGGCAGGTGCGCCTCGCGCCGGCGGACGGGCAGCCGCCGAAGCGGGCGAGAGGAAAGTAACCACGCGGGCGCGACGCGCCATCGTCACGCGCCCGCTACGACGATTTATCGTGTCTGAGACACAACTTCGACGCAGCCGGAATGCGGGCGTCACCTCGGCGCCTCATGCTGTGAGTCATGCGGTGGCGTCCTCTGTTCGTCGGTCTACTGGGCCTGTCCGTGGTCGGACACGGCGCTGGCCACGCGCTGGCCGAGCCGCGCGTCCCGGAGGTCCAGTCGGCGTTCTCGCGGACGCTCCCCCGGGGGCGGGTCCTGGCGCGCACCTCGCCCGAGCCGGTGGTCATCGTCGCGATCGACGGCGTGCGCCCGCGCGAGGTGTTCGAAGGCGAGGAGCCGGGCCGGGTCCAGGGCCGCGCGCCTCGCTCCGGCCGCGAGCTCATGCCCAACCTCTACGCCCTGGCGGACGCTGGGCGCCTCCTGGGGAGCGACGAGGCGGTGGTGGCGTCGGGCCCGGCGTACGTGTCGCTGCCCGGCTACACCGAGATGTTCACCGGGGCGCCCAGCCGCTGCGCCTCGAACGACTGCGGCCGCACGCGCGCGCCCACCCTGATCGACGCGGCGGTGCTCGCGGGGTTGCGCGCGTCGGTCGTGACCTCGTGGGAGCGCATCTGCCTCGCCGCCGCGCAGGATCCGGACCTGCTCGACGCCTCGTGCGGGCGGCACGAGGGGCACCTCGACTCCGAGGGCGACGCGCTGATCGAGGCGCTCCTCGACCGCGACGCGGGGCTCTCGCCGTTGCCCGGCGCCGCCGACTACCGCCCCGACTGGGCCACCGCGGAGCTCGCGATCCGCGTGCTCGAGGCGAAGCGCCCCGACGTGCTGTTCGTAGGGCTCGGCGACACCGACGAGCTGGCGCACGCCGGCAACTACCCCGCCTACGTGACGGCGCTCAGCCGCGCTGACGCGTTCCTCGGGGCGCTCCGCGCCACGCTCGCCGCGGAGGGCGCGCGCGGGCGAAACACGACCGTGATGGTGGTCACGGACCACGGCCGCTCGTCCGGCTTCCGCGACCACGGCGCGGGGTTCCCCGAGTCGCGGTTCGGGTTCTTGCTCGTCTCGGGTCCCCGCGTGCCGCGCGGCGAGGGCCCAGGCGCCGACGTGACGCTCGCCGACGTAGGCCGCGGCGCGGGCCGCGTGCTCGGCGTGGGCGGCGAGGACACGCCGTTCACCGATTGGCTCACGAGCCGCTGAGCCGGCTCTCCCAAGAAGGTACGGTTTCGTCACGAGCGCGACACATTCCTCGGCTCTATTTGCGCCCGCACGACGGTCGGCGACGGAACATCCCCGCCCACCGCTGGCCCAGGAGTCGAGATGCCGAACGTTCTCGTGGCGGGCGCGCAGTGGGGCGACGAGGGGAAGGGCAAGATCGTCGATCACCTCGCGGCGCGCGCCGAGTACTCGGTGCGGTTCGGCGGCGGGGCGAACGCGGGGCACACGCTGGTGGTCGACGGCGCGAAGCTCGTGCTGCACCTCGTGCCCGCGGGCATCCTCCACCCGCAGTGCCGCGGCCTCATCGGCAACGGCTGCGTGGTCGACCCGAAGAGCCTGCGCGGCGAGCTCGACGGCCTCGCGGCTGCCGGCGTCGACGCGGGCCCCGCCCGCCTCGGCGTCTCCGCGCTCGCGCATATTGTCACGCCGTACCACACGCTCGCGGACCAGGCGGGCGGCAAGGCCATCGGCACCACCGGGCGCGGCATCGGGCCGGCCTACACCGACAAGGTGCGGCGCGCGGGCGTGCGGCTCGGCGACGTGCTCGCCGGCGCCCACCTCCCGATGCTCGAGGCGCAGCGCGCGCACTACGCGCGCCTGCTCGGCGACGACGTGGCGCTCCCGGAGGCCGCGGACGTGGCGCGCGCGCTGAGCGACGACGTGGGAGCGCTCGCGGCGCACGTCGTCGACGTGGGCGAAGAGCTCCACCGAGCCATGCGCCGCGGGGCGCGCGTGCTCTTCGAGGGCGCGCAGGGCGCCCTGCTCGACGTGGACCACGGCACCTACCCCTTCGTCACGTCGTCGACCACCACCGCGGGCGGTGTGTCGGCCGGGGTCGGCGTGTACGTCGAGCTCGCGCGCAGGGTCGCGGTGCTGAAGGCCTACACCACCCGCGTCGGCAACGGCCCCTTCCCCACCGAGCTCGACGACGAGACCGGCCAGCGCATCCGCGACGTCGGCCGCGAGGTGGGGGCGACCACCGGCAGGCCGCGGCGCACCGGCTGGCTCGATCTGCCCGCGCTCGCGCGGGCCTTCCGACTGAACGGCACGACCGACATGGCGATCACCAAGCTCGACGTGCTCGCGGGCTTCGAGTCGCTGAAGGTGGCCACCGACCACCGCGCGGGCGCGCCCGTCTACCGCGAGCTCGAGGGCTTCGGCTCGCTCGAGGGGATCACCCGCTACGACGAGCTCCCGCAGGCCGCGCGGCGCTACCTCGAGCTCCTGTCGCGCGAGCTCGACGCCCGGCTCTCGATCCTCTCGCTCGGGGCCGAGCGGGACCGCACGCTGGTGCTCCACGAGGTGATCGGCGCATGACGCCCCCGCCCCCCACGCGAGAGCCCGGCGCTCCGCGCCTGGGGGATCTCGACCGCAAGGCCGCGGCGTCCACCATCGCCGCGCGGTGGGCGGAGAGCACGCAGGCGCGCCGGGCCGGCCGCGATGGCGCGTGCGATCCGGCGCTGCGCTCCCACTACGCGCAGACGACCCGCATCGCCGGAGCCCGCATCGCCTCCACGACCGACGGCGTGGGGACGAAGGTCGAGCTCGCCGAGCGCACCCGCACCTACGACACGCTCGCGTTCGATCTCGTCGCGATGGTCGTCGACGATCTCGCGGCCGCCGGCGCCTCGCCCGTCGCGCTGACCAACGTGCTCGACGTCGACCGCATCGACGTGCCCACGGTCGACGCGCTCATGCGGGGGCTCGCGGGCGCGGCCGCCGCCGCCGACGTCGCCGTGACGGGCGGCGAGATCGCCGAGCTCGGCGCGCGCGTGGGGGGCTTCGGAGACGGCATGCACTTCAACTGGTGCGCCACCGCCATCGGCCACTATCCGGAGGGCCGCGCGCCGCTCACCGGCGCCGAGGTGCGCCCGGGCGACGCGCTCGTGGCGCTCGAGAGCCCGGGGTTTCGCTCCAACGGCTTCTCGCTGCTCCGCGGCGCCCTCCGGCGCGCCTTCGGGGACGACTGGCACGACGCGCCGGGGCCCGGCGGCACGTGGGGCGAGCTCGCGCTCACGCCCTCGGTCATCTACGCGCCCCTCGTGGAGCACCTGCTCGCCGCGGGCGTCGCGCTCACCGGGGCGGCCCACGTCACCGGCGGCGGCATCCCCAACAAGCTCGGGCGCGTGCTGCGCGCGACCGGCCTCGGCGCTCACCTCTCGTCGCCGTGCGAGCCCCCGCCCTACGTGCTCGAGGCGCAGCGGCTCGCGGAGGTCGACGACGCGAGCGCCTACCGCGCTTGGAACATGGGGCAGGGCTTCGTCTTGGTCGCCCGCCCAGGCGCCGTCGACGACGTCCTGACCACTTGCCGGGCGCACGGGCACGTTGGCAAGCACGCCGGCGTGGTCGACGACAGCGGGGTCATCCACATCGAGTCGCGCGGCCTCCACGGCGGGCGCCTCGCCTTCCCCACGCCGGCGCGCGCCGAGGACGCGGGGGTCCGGCCGTGACGCGCGTCATCGCCATCGCGAGCCGGCGCGGCGCCGACGATCCGCGGGCGCGCGCGCTCGGCGACCACGTCTCCCGCGCGCTCGGCGCACGGACGACCGCGCGGTCCGTGCGGGTGTTCGCCACGACCCACCAGGAGGCGTCCGACGAGGAGCTCGCCTCGTTCGCGCGAGACGCCCTCGCCGACCCGCTCGTGGACGACGTCGAGGTGACCGCGCGGCTCGCGCCGCGAGGGGCGCACGGTTACGTGCATCTTGCACGCTTGCCAGGCCTCACCGACGACGAGGCGCGGAGCGCCGAGCTCTCCTGGGCGCTCGTGCACGGCGAGGCGCCGCCCGACGCGGCGACCTTCTTCACCCAGGAGCTCGTCGTGTTCGACGAGGCCTTGCCGGTCGAGACCCTCGCGCGGCTCGCGCGCGACGTGCTCGGGAACCCGAACGTCCACGCGCTCTCCTGGGGCGAGCTCCCCTTCGTGCCCGTCACCCCCAAGCGCGTGTCGCTCGCCGCCCACGCGCGCGTCGAGGCGGTGCCGCTGCCCGACACCGACGAGGCGCTCCTGGCGCTCTCCAAGCAGCGCGCGCTCGGGCTCTCGCTCGCCGAGCTCCGCGCGATCGACGCGCACCTCGCGGAGCCCGAGGTCGCGCGCGCGCGCGCCGCGGCCGGGCTGCCCGCCGCCCCGACCGACTGCGAGCTCGAGATCTTCGCGCAGTCCTGGTCGGAGCACTGCAAGCACAAGGAGTTCAACGCCACCATCGCCGTGGACGACCGCGAGCGGGGCGAGGCGCGCTCGCTGCGGTCGCTCTTCAAGACGTGCGTCAGCGGGCCTACCCGCGAGGTGTGCGCCAAGCTCGAGGCGCGCGGCCAGGGCTTCGTCGTGGTCGTGTTCGACGACAACGCCGGCGTGGTGCGCGTCGACGAGGACCGCAACCTCACGCTGAAGGTCGAGACCCACAACTCGCCCTCGGCGCTCGATCCGTACGGCGGCGCCATCACCGGCATCCTCGGGTGCAATCGCGACGCGGTGGGCACGGGGCGCGGCGGCGGCCGGCTCTACTTCAACACCGACGTGCTCTGCTTCGGCACGCCCACGTACGCCGACCCCCTCCTCCCCGGTCAGCTGCATCCTGCACGCGTCTTCGAGGGGGTGGTCGCGGGCGTGCGCGACGGCGGCAACAAGTCCGGCGTGCCCACCGTGAACGGCGCGCTCGTCTTCGACGATCGGTACTCCGGCAAGCCGCTCGTGTTCTGCGGCTCCGCGGCGCTCGTGCCCGCGCGCGTGTCGGTCGACGGCCAGGCGCTCCCCGCGTGGCGAAAGGACGTGCGCCCCGGCGATCACATCGTCACGGTGGGCGGCCGCGTCGGCCAGGACGGCATCCACGGCGCGACGTTCTCGTCGAGCGAGCTCGGCGAGGGTCAGAGCCGCGGCGTCGTGCAGGTGGGCAGCCCGTTCACGCAGAAGCTGGTCGTCGACCTGCTCGAGGAGGCCTCGGCCCTCGGGCTCGTCGCCGGGGTGAACGACAGCGGCGCAGGCGGGCTCTCCTCGTCGGCGGGCGAGCTCGCGCGGCTCACCGGCGGCGCGCGCATCGACACGAGCCTCGTGCCGCTCAAGTACCCGGGCCTGCTCCCCTGGGAGATCTTCGTCTCCGAGTCGCAGGAGCGCATGACCCTCGCGGTGCGGCCGCAGCACCTGGCGCGCCTGCTCTCCCTCGCCGGGGAGCGAGGGGTCGAGGCGCGCGCGATCGGCGAGTTCACGAGCACGGGCCAGCTCGAGGTGGTGTTCGGAGAGGTGCCCGTCGCGTCGCTCTCGCTCGCGTTCCTCGACGACGGCGCGCCGCCGCTCAGCCTCTCGGCGATCGTGGAGGCGCCGCGCTCGCGCCCGTGCCGGGCCCACGACCGCTCGCTCGGGCCGCTGCTGCTCGAGGTGCTCGCGTCGCCGAACGTGTGCAGCCGCGAGGAGATCGTGAGGGCCTACGACCACGAGGTGAAGGGCAAGACCGTGGTCAAGCCGTACATGGGCGTGACGGGGCACGCGCCGCAAGACGCCGCGGTCCTGCTGGTGGACCACGCGGGCCACGAGGGCGTCGCCGTGGCGAGCGGCATCTGCCCCCGCTACGGCGACCTCGACCCCTTCGCGATGGCGCAGGGCGCCTTCGACGAGGCCGTGCGCTCGCTCGTGTCCGTGGGGGCGCGCCTGCCCGGCGACGCGGAGGGGCCGTTCGAGCTCTTCTGCGGCTGCGACACCTTCTGCGTGCCCGACTCGGTGTTCCACCCCGAGGGGAACCCCGACGGGCGCGAGAAGCTCGGCAAGCTCGTGCGCATCGCCGAGGGGCTCGCCGAGATGGTCCGCGCCTTCGAGGTCCCGCTCGTGTCCGGCAAAGACAGCATGAAGAACGATCTGCGCGCGGGCGGGCGGAAGATCAGCGCGCCGCCGACGCTCCTCGTCACCATGGTGGCGAAGGTGCGCGACGTGCGACGCGTGGTCACGAGCGAGTGGAAGCGCGCGGGCGACGCGATCTTCCTGGTCGGCGAGACGCACGACGAGCTCGGCCGCTCGATCGCCCTCTCGGTGCTCCGCGACGAGGGCGGCCTCGCCCCGCGCGTGCGCGTCCCCGAGACACGTGCACTCTACACGCTCATGACGGCCGCGCACGAGCGGCGGCTCCTCGCGTCGAGCCACGACCTGAGCGACGGCGGGCTGGCGGTGGCGCTCGCGGAGTGCTGCATCGGCGCCGGGCTCGGCGCCCGCGTGCACAGCGGCGCCGACACGCTCCCGGCGCTCTCGGCGCTGTTCTCCGAGTCCCACGCCCGCTTCGTCGTGTCGGTGCCCGCGGCGCGCGCGGGCGAGGCCGCGGCGCTCTTCGGCGACCGCGCCGCGCGCCTCGGCGAGGTCGGCGGCGACACGCTTGAGGTGCTCTGGCGAGGCGCGCCCGTCGTCCGCCTCCCGGTGGCCGACCTGGCGCGCGCCTGGCAGCGGGGGCTCCTTTGACCGCCCTCGTCGTCACGGGGTTCGGCCTCAACTGCGAGGAGGAGTCGGTCGCGGCGTACCGCAAGGCCGGCGCGAGCGCGCGGGCGGTGCACGCCGCGGACCTCTTCTCCGGCGCCGTGTCCCTGCGCGGCGCCTCCATCGTGCACCTGTCCGGCGGGTTCTCGTTCGGCGACGATCTCGGGTCGGGCCGCGTGTTCGCCAACCGGCTGCGTCTCGGGCGCCTGCCGTCGGGGTCGACGGTGCTGCGTGAGCTCGCGGCGTTCGTCGCCGACGGCGGCCTCGTGTTCGGCGTGTGCAATGGCTTCCAGATCCTGGTGCGCGCCGGGCTCCTGCCGAACCTGAGCGGCGCGTTCGAGCCCGAGGTCACGCTCGCGCACAACGACTCGGGCCGCTTCGAAGATCGATGGGTCTCTTGCCTCGCCGGCCCCTCGCCGAGCCCCGCGTTCCAAGGCGCTCCGCGCTTCGAGCTGCCCGTGCGCCACGGCGAGGGGAGGCTCGTCACGCGCGACGCCGAGGTCCACGACGCCCTCGTGCGCCAGCGCCTCGTCGCCCTCCAGTACGCCGACGCCGACGGCCCGCAGCAGGCCTACCCCGCGAACCCCAACGGCTCGGCGCTCGCGTGCGCGGCGCTCACCGACCCGTCGGGCCGCGTGCTCGGCGCCATGCCCCACCCCGAGGCCTACCTCCGGCCCGAGCTGCACCCGGCGTGGCCGACGCGCGCGCGCGCAAGACGCGAGGATGATGGCGAGGGCGACGGCGGCGACGAGCCCTCCGACGGCCTCCGCGTGTTCCGGAACCTCGTCGAGGCGGCCCGCGCGAGCGGGCGCCTGAAGGATGCCCCATGACCATCGAGCCTCTCGCGCAGCCGACGCGCGCCGCGAGCGACGTGCCCCTCCGACGCGCGCTGCTCACAGTGTGGGACAAGACCGGCCTGGTCGACCTCGCGCGCTGCCTCGCGTCGTTCGGCACCGAGCTCTTCTCCACGGGGAAGACCGCCGCGCTCCTCCGCGAGGCGGGGCTCGAGGTGCGCGACGTGCAGGAGCTCACCGGGCGCCCCGAGGCGTTCGGCGGCCGCATGAAGACGCTCTCGTACGAGATCGCCTCGGCGCTCCTGTTCGATCGTGAGCGCGACGCGGCGGAGGCGCGCGCCCTCGGCGTCACGCCGATCGATCTGCTCGTCGCGAACCTCTACCCCTTCGAGGAGCACCGCGACCGCGGCCTGCCCACCGACGAGCTTGTAGAATACATCGACATCGGCGGACCCACGCTGGTGCGCGCGGCGGCGAAGAACTCGCGCTACGTCGCGTCGGTCGTCTCCCCCGCCGACTACCCCGCGCTCATCGCCGAGCTCACCGAGAGGCGCGGCGCCCTCTCGGCCGCGACCCGCCGGCGGCTCATGGCGAGCGCCTTCGAGGCGACCGCGCGCTACGACCGCGCCATCGCCGATCACCTCGCCGGGGAGCCGGGCGAGCGCGACGCGCGCGACGCGCCCCCGCTCGCGTTGGGCGCGTTCGGCGCGGGCGTGCCGCTCCGCTACGGCGAGAACCCCCATCAGCGCGCCCGGCTCCACCCGCGCGCCGGCGCCGCGTCTCCGACCGAGCTCCTGCTCTCCGGGAAGGAGCTCTCGTACAACAACCTGCTCGACGTCGAGGCGGCGCTGTCGACGCTCCGAGGGCACGAGGGCGGCCACGCGTGCGTGGTGGTGAAGCACGGCAACCCCTGCGGCTTCGCGGTCGCCGGCACGCCGGCGGAGGCGCTGGAGCTCGCGTGGGCGGGCGATCCGGTGTCCGCCTTCGGCTCGGTCCTCGCGTTCTCGAGCCCCGTCACGCGGGCTGATCTCGCGCCGCTCGCGCTCGACTCGGCGGACCGCGCGGCCCGCCGCTTCGTCGAGGTCGTCGTGGCGCCCACGTTCGACGAGGGCGCCCGCGCCCTCCTCGCCGAGGCCAAGAACCTGCGCGTGTTGCCGCTCTCGGTCGACGCGCTCCCCGCGGCCGCCGACGCGCGGCTCTGCCTCGGCCACCTGCTGGTGCAGGACCCCGACGACACGCTCTTCGCGTCGCTGCGGACGGCCACCCACGCGCCGTTCTCCGCCGATCCGGACCTCGCCGCCTTCGGCGTCCGCGCCGCCCGTGCCGTGAAGTCGAACGCGATCGCGATCGCCCGGCGAGCGCCGCGCGGTGGGCTCCAGCTGCTCGGCATGGGCGCCGGGCAGCCCAACCGCGTCGCCTCCGCGAGGCTCGCCGCGGCGCGCGCGCGCGAGACCCTGCGCGCCGCGGTCGGCGACGACGAGCGGGCGCTGCGCGACGCGATGGGCCAAGCGTACGCGGTCTCCGACGCCTTCCTGCCCTTCGCCGACACCCTGGAGGTCCTGGCCGAGGCCGGGCTCCGCGTCTTGCTCCAGCCCGGGGGCTCCATCCGCGACGGCGAGGTCATCGCCCGCGGAGACGCCCTCGGCGTGCACGTCGTCATGACGGAGACCCGCCACTTCCGCCACTGAACCCGAGGCCGCGCCCACCACCGCCCACCACGAGGGAGACCGACCGTGAAACATGCAAGCGAGCCGCAGGCGAACGAAATGCCTATGCCAAGCGACCGAAGGGAGCGCGGCATGAACATGCAAGCGAGCCAGAGGCGAGCGGCATGAACGTCATCGCCGAAGTCAAGACGCCGCAGCTCACCAAGCTCCACGCAGGGAAGGTGCGCGACAGCTTCCGCGTCGACGCCGAGCGACGCCTCATCGTCGTGACCGACCGCATCAGCGCGTTCGATCTCCGCCTCTCGACGCCGGTGCCCCAGAAGGGGGAGGTGCTGAACCGCCTCGCCGCGTTCTGGTTCTCGGCCACGCGCGACGTCGTCGCGAACCACCTGCTCGAGGCGGTCTCCGAGCAGGCCTCCCTCGTGCGCGAGGCCGCGCCCGTGCGCGTCGAGATGATCGTGCGGGGCTACATGGCCGGGAGCATGGCGCGCGGCTACGCGGCCGGCAAGCGCGCGTTCTCCGGGGCGAGCGTCGCCGCCGGCCTCGAGGAGAACGCCCGCCTCCCCGCGCCGATCGTCACGCCGACGACGAAGGAGGACGCGGACCGCGAGATCACGCCGGACGACCTCGTGCGCGAGGGGCTCGCGAGCCGGGCGCTCTACGACAAGATGGCGAGCGTCTCGCTCGAGCTCTTCCGCCGCGGCAGCGAGGTGCTCCGCGCGAAGGGCCTCGTGCTCGCCGACACGAAATACGAGTTCGGGCTCGTGGGCGACGACCTCGTGCTCATCGACGAGATCCACACGCCCGACTCCTCCCGCATCTGGGACGCCGCCGCCTACGCGCGGAGCCCGAAGGACGTGCCGCCGCTCGACAAGGAGCTCGTGCGCGCCTTCATGCTCAAGGAGCGGGAGCGCACGGGCGCGTTCCCCCTCGCGCTCCCCGCGAGCGTCGTCGAGGAGACCCGCGCGCGCTACGTGGAGCTCTTCCGCAGGGTGACCGGACAGGAGCCCTCCGGCGCGCACGACCCGCTCGCGCGGCTCTACGAGGCGCTCGTCGCCAGGGGCCACATCAAGCCCGGCTTCGTGGTCGTGTGCATGGGCTCGCCGTCCGACGTGGAGCACGCCAAACGCGTACGCAAGGTCCTCGCGAACTACGGCGTCCGCACCTTCGTGCGGGTGGTCTCGGCCCACAAGAACGGCGAACGCATCCAGGAGCTCGCCGAGAGCTACAACGGCGCGCTGGAGCCCGGCGCGGTGATCGCCATCGCCGGCGAGTCGAACGGCCTCGGCGGCGCCCTCGCGGCCAACCTCGAGCTGCCGCTCGTGAATGCGCCGCCCTACGGGGACAAGTCTGATCTGATCTTGAACCTCCAGTCGTCGATGATGATGCCCTCCAACATCCCCGCGACGACCGCCATCCGCCCGGAGAACGCGGCCCTCGCCGCCCTCCGGTCGCTGAACCTCCGCCACCTCAAGGCGCGGTTCTCGAGCGAGATCCTGGAGATGAAGGCCCGGCTGATCCGGGCCGACGACGCGATGCAGACCGAGCTCGGCGCCGACGACGAGGTCTCGCCATGAACCTCAA
>CAZHGG010000080.1:0-12327 GCA_964531755.1 uncultured Polyangiaceae bacterium | reverse complement strand
CCGTGGTGAAGCGCGCCGAGGCCGCGCGCCTGCTCGAGGCGCAAAAAGGCGCCCCCGGGGTGGAGGGGCGGCGGGTACGCCTGCGGCTCGGTGAGCTCCTGCTCGAGCTCGGCAAGCGCGCCGAGGCCGAGCCCGTGCTGATGACCCTCATCGCCGACTTCAACAGCGACGCCATCGTCGCGACCGACGCGGAGGGGCTCGCCCTCGCGGGCCGCGCCGCCCACCTGCTCCGCGTGCCCCGCGACGCCAACACGCTCTTCAACCAGAGCGAGCGCGCCGACAAGAAGCGCGTCGCCACGCTGCTCGCCCGCGGCGAGCTCTTCCTCGAGAAGTACAACCCGGGCCTCGCCGAGGAGGTCCTCCGCGAGGCCATCGCGCTCGCGCCGAAGCACCCCGACGTGCTGGTGGCCCTCGCCCGCGTGAAGCTCGAGCAGACCCTCGACTTCGACGCCGCGAACAAGCTCCTCGCGGAGGCGCTCGCCACGAACCCGCGGCACACGGGCGCGCTGGCGGTGCGCGCGGGCATCGCGCTCCACGACATGGAGCTCGCCGAGGCCGAGACGTCGATCCGCGCCGGCCTCGCCGTCGACCCCGGCAGCGTCGAGCTCATCGCGCTCGCGGCGACCGCGCGGTTCCTCGACGACGACCAGGCGGGCTTCCAGGCGCGAAAGCGCGAGGCGCTGGCGAAGAACCCGGAGAGCGCGGAGTTCTTCCGCGTCGTCGCGGAGTTCGCCGAGTGGGAGCACCGCTACGACGACATCGTGACGATGATGGAGGAGGCGACGCGCGTCGACCCGGAGGACGTGCGCGCGTGGGCGAACCTCGGGCTCACGGCGCTCCGAAACGGCGACGAGACGCGCGGGCTCGAGGCCATCCGCAAGGCGTGGCGCAAGGACTCGTACAACGTGCGGGTGAAGAACACGCTCGACCTCTACGAGAAGCAGATCGCCGTCGGCTACGAGACCACCGACAGCGGCGCCTTCAAGATCCGGTATCCGAAGGCCGAGAAGGCCGTGCTCGAGCGCTACGTGCCGCGCCTCGCGGGCGAGGCCTGGGCGAGCATGAAGGCGAGGTACGGCTTCGTCCCGAAAAAGCCCGTGTTTCTCGAGTTTTATGCTGGTCGTGAGCCCTTCAGCGTGCGCACGAGCGGCCTGCCCAACACGGGTATCCAGGGCGTGTGCTTCGGGCCCGTGGTCGCCGCCATCAGCCCCGGGAGCGAGCCGTTCAACTGGGGCAACGTGGTGTGGCACGAGCTCGGCCACGTGTTCGCCATCCAGCAGTCGAAGAACCACGTGCCGCGGTGGTTCACCGAGGGGCTCTCCGAATACGAGACCATCGCGCGGCGGCCGGAGTGGCAGCGCGAGCTCGACCCCGAGCTCTACCTGGCCATCAAGAAGGGGCGACTGCCCGGCGCGGTGAGCATGAACCGCGCGTTCACGCACGCCACGAACGGGGCCGACGTGTCTGTGGCGTACTACGCGTCGAGCCAGATGCTCGTGTTCACGGTCGAGACCTTCGGCATGGCCCGGGTGGTCAAGGCGCTCGAGCTCTGGGGCGCGGGCAAGCGCACACCGCAGGTCCTCCAGGAGGCCTTCGGTGTTCCCCCGGAGCAATACGACGCGCGCTTCCGCGCGTGGGCCCTCGCGCGGCTCTCTCGCTACGACCGGCAGTACGTCTTCGACGACCGGCCCGCGACCGTGGAGGAGGCGACGGCGAAGGTGAAGGCCGCGCCGAACGACGCGTCCGCCCACGCGGCCCTCGCGTTCGCGATGACCGTGGCCCACGACAAGGGCGCGAAGGCCGAGCTCGACGCGGCGCTCAAGCTCGACCCCAAGAACCCGGACGCGAACTACCTCGCCGCCAAGGTCGCCGCGAAGGATCCGGCCGAGGTCGAGCGGCGCGCGCGCGTGCTCACCGACAACGGCCACGACGGCTACGACGCGCGCATGCTGCTGGCCGACGCCGCGCAGGCGAAGAAGGACAAGGCCGCCACCCGCCACGCGCTGGAGAGCGCGCACCGCTTCGACGCGAGCCGCCCCGATCCGCTGAAGGGCCTGCTCGAGCTCGCCCTGGAGGACAACCGAAAGGGCGATCTCTTGCCTCTCGTGCGCGAGCTCGCGAAGCTCGAGCAACACGACGCCACGCTCTGGCGCGTGTACACGGCGCAGCTCGTCGAGGCGAAGGCCTGGGCCGAGCTCGTGGCCGTGGGGGAGTCGGCCGTGTTCGTCGACGTGGGCCGGGCCGACGTCCACCTCGACTTCGCGCGCGGGCTGCTCGAGACGGGCCGCGTGGCCCAGGCCGACTTCGAGGTGGAGAGCGCGCGCCTCACCCAGCCGCCGCCGAAGGCCATGGCGAAGGTCGAGCTGATGACCGC
Organism: uncultured Polyangiaceae bacterium; assembly: GCA_964531755.1. Classification (GTDB taxonomy): domain Bacteria; phylum Myxococcota_A; class Polyangia; order Polyangiales; family Polyangiaceae; genus JAAFHV01. The sequence goes on along the minus strand of CAZHGG010000080.1, from coordinate 9,953 downwards.
GCGCGTGAGGCTCGCCCAGGGCAAGAAGGACCTCGCCAAGAGCGCGCTCGCCGAGGCGGCGAAGCTCGACCCCGAGAGCGCCGAGATCAAGGGGTTCGAGATTCGCTAGTTGCTCGCGCGTGCCCCGACCGGGCCCGCCGCCCTCCATTCACGAGAATCGACGGGCTCGCTCACTCGCATTCGCCGCATTCGCCGAGAGGTCACGATGGCTGGATACCCCATGTACCCCCAACAGCAGCCCTTGCCGCAGCCCCCCGCGGCGAAGCGCCCCGACCCCGAGGGCGGCCGCAAGATGGCGGGCATCGTCCTCTACATCCTGGGGATGCTGTTCGGCGGCTTCCTCTTGTTCGCGCTCTTCCTCGTGCCGCCCGCGTTCTCGAACGACCCCGGCACCGCGTACACCTCCATGGCGATCGGCGCCCTCTTCGCGCTGCCTCCGCTCCTCATCTACCTGTGGATCCCCTGGGTGGTGGACCGCTACGACCCCGAGCCCCTCTGGGCGCTGATGATGTGCCTCGCGTGGGGCGGCATCGCCGCGTGCGGCATGTCGGCCGTGGTGAACACCTTCTTCGGCGCCGTCGCGGCTGGCATCGGCGGGCCGCAGTTCGGCGACGCCGTGGGCGCCTGCGTGAGCGCGCCGCTGGTGGAGGAGTTCTTCAAGGCCATCGCGATCTTCGGAATGTTCTATTTCGCGAAGCGCGAGTTCGACGGCATCGTCGACGCGATCGTGTATGCCACGTTCGCCGCGCTCGGCTTCGCCGCCATCGAGAACATCATCTATTACGGGCGTGCCGCGCAGGCCGAGTTCGCGGGCCGCGAGAACATCCTCGCGGGCACCTTCCTCATCCGCGGCGTGCTCGCCCCGTGGGGCCACCCGCTCTACACCTCGATGACCGGCATCGGCTTCGGGCTCGCGCGCGAGACCGAGAAGTCGTGGGTGCGCTGGACGGCGCCGGTGATGGGCTATTTCGGCGCCGTGTTCCTCCACTTCGTGTGGAACACCTCGGCCACGATCTCGAACAACCTGCCCATCCTCATGCTGCCGCTCTGGCTGCTCTTCGTGCTCGCGTTCTTCGGCCTGCTGCTCTGGCTCGTGGTGCGCAAGGGGCGCATCATCCGCAAGAACCTCGAGGACGAGCTCCTGCTGGGCAACATGACGCTCCAAGAGCTCGAGCTCGTCACCTCCCCCATCGCGCACATGCGCGCCACCTTCAGCTGGGGCGGCGCCCCCGGCCGCGCCTTCGTCGACGCCGCGTCCCGCCTCGCGCTCAGCAAGTGGCACGCGGGCCGCGCCACCCGCGCGCGCAAGGCGACGGTGAGCGCCGACTTCGTCGCGCCGCTGCGCCAAGACCTCCACAAGCACCGGGCCGCCATGTCGAAGAGCCTCGGCCGTCAGCTGCCGCAGCCGGTGCCGTGGACTCCCGGCCAGGGCCCCCTCCGGCGCTGAGCGGGCTCGCCGCGAAGTTGCCGCGCGGCGCGCGGGGGTGGGAAGCTGCGGTCGGCATGACCGAGCAGGCAGAGCGCGAGGGCGAGGCCCTCACCGACAAGCCGGGCGCGTGGGTCGACCTCGCGCTCACGCTCCCGATCTTCGTGCTCTATCACCTGGCGGTCGTGTTCTTGCGCGTCAAGAACGCGACCGACATGCTCACCGGCGAGCTGCTCCACCTCGCCGACGGGAGCACCACCGCGTACCTCGGCATCACGCTCGCGATCGGCGTCGTGTTCGCCGGCACGTTCGCGTTCCTAGGCCGCGGGCACGCCTTTCGCCCGGGCAAGTTCGTGCAGATCGCGGTCGAGGGCGTGCTCTACGCCGTGCTCATGCGCATGGCCGCGGGCGTCGTGATGGAGCGGCTCTTCGCCGGTCACATCGACGAGGGCTCGCGCTTCACGGGCTTCGTGATGTCCCTCGGCGCGGGGTTCTACGAGGAGCTCGCCTTCCGCGTGCTGCTCTACGGGGTGGGCGCCAAGGTGCTCTTGGCGCTCTTCGCCGAGCCGCAGACGAGCTTCGTCGCGTCGACGCGCACCACGCTCACGGTGCGCTCGGTGGGCGTGCTCGTCGCGTGGGGCGTCGCGTCCTCGCTGCTGTTCAGCGGCTTTCACTACGTGGGCGCGCTCGGCGATCCGTGGAAGCTCACCTCGTTCGTCTTCCGCTTGCTGCTCGGGCTCGCGCTCACGCTCATCTACGCCACGCGCGGCTTCGCCGCCGCGGTGTGGACCCACGCGGTGTACGACGTGTGGGTCCTCGTGTTCCGGTGAGCGTTGCTGTTCGAGGGGGCTCGAGGGTCGGCGTTCTCGCGCGGCTCCCGGTAGTGACGGCGTCTCATGACCGGCCCTTCGCGGCCCTCCATCGCGCGGAACGCTCCGCGACCGCGCGTGCACGTACCCGACCTTTGAAAGGAACCACGTTTCCAGGGGACTAGTACATCAGGTTGCCGATCTTCGGCTCGCGCGGCGGCAGCTCGGTCTCGCCGAGCAGCTCGCGCAGATCGATCTCGATCCCACGAGAGAGCGCGTTCATGGGCACGTCGTTCATGCTGCGCTCGAAGGGATCTTCGCTCGCGTCGCCGATGCCCTCCATGGCCATGAAGACCCACGTGACGAGCGAGGAGGCGCCGATCATCGGCAAGACCGGCAGCCACTGGGCGAGGACCCCCGACGCGGCGGTCGCCTCGGTGATGCGCGTGGCGAAGACGTCGAGCAAGCCGAAGGGCACGAGGAAGGCGAACACCCGCACGAAGGTGCGGCTGAACTCCGCGTACTGGCGGGGCAGCGGCGTGTTCTTGATCCGCTCGCACCTGCCTTGCAGGTCGTAGAGCTCGCGGATGAGGCTCATCATCTCGATCTGGTGGAAGAGGTCGAGGTGACGATCTCCGCGCAGCGCCGCGAGCGCCTCGGTCTGCTTCGACAAGAGGTGCGTGGCCGGGTTGGCGCGCGCGCTGACATAGGCGAGCTCCTCGGCGCTCAAGAAGGGCGTGAGCTCCTTGTCCCAGTCGTTGCGCATGTGGTCCGCGTGCGCGGCCATGCGCTCGCGCGTCCACTTCGTGGGGTTGTCGAAGAACCGAGACGTCTTGCGGAGCTGCAGGCGCAGCGCGTTCACCCACGCGAGGTGCCGGTAGACGAGCGTGCGTCGAAGCTCGGCGACGTGTTCACGCGACCCCTCGCCACAGGCTCGGGCTCGCCGTAGACCTTCGCTCGCCCCTCCGGCGCTCGCTCCCGGTTCGCGCGGCACGTCGGAGGGGGCGCTGTGCACGTACGCGAGCACCATCGTAGCCCACGTGCGGCTCGCGTTGACCACGCCGCCCCAGATCTTGCGGCCCTCCCAGAACCGGTCGTAGGCGGCGTTGTTCTTGAAGCCGACATAAAACGCGACCGCCGTGCCCACGGTCGCGATTGGCAAGAACGGCACCCGGAGCACCGTGAGCCCGAGCTTCGCATACAGCACATACACGCACGCGCACCACAGCGCCGAGAGGGCCACGCTGCGGCTCGCCCACCGGATCATGGTGGAGACGGGAAACCTGCGCTCTATGATCATCGAACCTCCCAGGCGCGCTGACGGAACACGGGGACACGGGCCGCGTGGGGTGGTACCGGAGGCAACCCCCCGCTGGCAAGATGGGCGAAGGGGAAGAGCGCGCGGGCGCGGGGCTCGGGCGAGTCGCGCGGGGACCGCGGGAGAGCGCGACCGTAGGGAGACGGGCGCCGAGCACGGAGGGGTTGACGGGGCGCGCCTTTGGACATCCTATGCCGCCCCTTCCTGCGAAACCTCGATGCGCTTCACCAACGTCTCCATCCTCGGCCTCGCGCACGTCGACGCGCCCCACCGGATCACCTCCGAGGCGCTCTGCGAGCGCCTCGAGCCCACGCTCTCACGCATGGGAATGGGCTCCGATCTCTTGGAGAGCGCCTCGGGCATCGTCGCGCGCCGCTTCTGGGACGTGGGCTTCCAGCCGAGCCAGGCCGCCACGCTCGCCGCCGAGCGGTGCCTCGCGGAGTCGGGCGTCGATCGGCGCGACGTGGGCGTGCTGATCAGCACCTCCGTGTGCCGCGACTACGTCGAGCCGTCGGTCGCCTGCCTCGTCCACGGGGCCCTCGGGCTCGACGCCTCGTGCCTCAACTTCGACGTGGGCAACGCGTGCCTCGCGTTCCTGACCGGCATGCAGATCGCCGGGAACATGATCGAGCGCGGCCAGGTCGAGCACGCGCTCATCGTGGACGGCGAGGGCGCCCGCGACGCCGTCGAGGCGACGCTCACGCGGCTCCGGCGCCCCGAGACGACCCCGCGAGACCTGCGTGATCAGTTCGCCACGCTCACCCTCGGCTCCGGAGGGGTCGCGATGCTGCTCGGCCGGCGCGATCTCGCGCCCGAGGCGCCCCGCTTCGTGGGGGCCGTCGAGCGCGCCGCGACGCAGCACCGCGGGCTCTGCCACGGACAGGTCGACGGCATGTACACCGACGGCAAGGCGCTCCTCACGAACGGCATCCTCCTCGCGCAGGACACGTGGGCCCTCGCGCGCGAGTCGCTCGGGTGGGACGAAGGCGCCCTCGACGACCTCGCGCTCCATCAAGTGAGCGCGAGCCACACGACCCTGCTCTTGGAGGCGCTCGGGCTCGATCCCGCCAAGGCGCTCTCGATCTACCCCGAGTTCGGCAACATCGGCCCCGCCTCCGTGCCGATGGTGCTCTCGAAATCGCGCGAGGCCGGCCGGCTCCGCAGGGGGATGCGCGTGGGCCTCCTCGGCATCGGCTCGGGGTTGAACTGCAGCATGGCCGAGATCGTATGGTGACCGAATGAGGGACTTCGACCGCACACTCTACCCCTTCGAGTCCCACTTCTTCGACCGCGGCGGGGGGCAGCGAATGCACTTCCTCGACGAAGGGGCCGGCGCCCCGGTGGTCATGGTGCACGGCAACCCGTCGTGGTCATTCTACTACCGCAAGCTCGTGGCCGAGCTCCGCGGGACGCACCGGTGCCTCGTCCCCGATCACATCGGCATGGGGCTCTCCGACAAGCCGCAAGACGACTACAGCTACACGCTCGCGCAGCGGGTCGCCGACTTCACCGCCTGGCTCGACCACCTGGCGCTCACGGAGCCCGTGACCCTGGTCGCCCACGACTGGGGCGGGATGATCGGCATGACGTGGGCGGCCGCGCACCCCGAGCGGGTCGCGCGCCTCGTGCTGCTGAACACCGCGGCCTTCCCGCTGCCCGCGTCGAAGCGCTTCCCGTGGCCGCTCGCGCTCACGCGCACGCCGCTCGGCGCGGGCCTCGTGCGCGGGTTCAACGCCTTCGCGTGGACCGCCGCGCGCGTCGGCTGCACCCGCAAGGCCATGCCGGCGGCGGTGCGCGACGCGTACACCGCGCCCTACGACTCGTGGCAGAACCGCGTCGCCACCCTCCGGTTCGTCCAGGACATCCCGCTGCGGGCCGGCGATCCCGGCTTCGAGCTCATCCTGGGCACGGCGAAGGCGCTCGATCTGTTCCAAGAGACCCCCACGCTCCTCGCCTGGGGCCTCCGCGACTTCGTCTTCGATCGCCACTTCCTCGACGAGTGGCGGCGTCGGATGCCGCACGCCGTCGTGCACGCCCTCGCCGACGCGGGCCACTACGTGCTCGAGGACGCGGACGAGGAGCTCGTCCCCCGGATAGGCAAGTTCGTGCGCGAGGGCACCTGACCCATGACGGACGCCGCGCGCTCCTCTCCGTCGCCCATCGTCTGCAACATCGCGGGCTACCTCCCGGCGATGGCGGCGAGGCAGCCCGACGCGCCGGCGATCGTGTTCCCGCGCGGTCGGGACCGCGCCGGCGCGCGGGTGTTCGAGCAGTACACCTACGCGGAGCTCGACGCGCGCAGCGACCAGATCGCGGCGGGGCTGGTGGCCTACGGCATCACCCGCGGCACACGCACGGTGCTGATGGTCAAGCCGAGCCTCGAGTTCTTCGCGCTCACGTTCGCGCTCTTCAAGGCCGGCATCGTGCCCGTGATGATCGATCCTGGCCTCGGCCTCGCGCAGCTCGAGCGGTGCCTCGCCAAGGTCGAGCCCGAGGCGTTCATCGGCATTCCCTCGGCGCACGCGGCGCGGCTCGTGCTCGGCTGGGCGCGGCCCACGCTGCGGCGGTTCGTGACCGTGGGCCGGCGGTGGTTCTGGGGCGGCGCGACGCTCGCGGCGATCGCACCCGAGGGGGGCCCGGTCTCCCCGCAGCTCGCGGACACCCAGCCCGACGAGACCGCGGCGATCTTGTTCACGAGCGGCAGCACGGGCGTCGCGAAGGGGGTCGTCTACACGCACGGGAACTTCACCGCCCAGGTCGAGCTCATCCGAGAGACGTACGGTATCCAGCCCGGGGAGATCGATCTCCCCACGTTTCCACTCTTCGCGCTGTTCGATCCCGCCCTCGGAATGACCACGATCATCCCCGAGATGGACGCCACGCGGCCGGCCAGCGTGGATCCTGTGAAGATCCACCAGGCCATCGCGGACTTCGGCGTCACGAACGTCTTCGGCTCCCCCGCGCTCCTGGGCACGGTGAGCCGGCACGGCGTGGCGAACGGCGTGACGTGGCCGACGGTGCGCCGCATCATCTCGGCGGGCGCGCCCGTGCCGGCCGCGACCCTCGAGCGCGTGCACCGCATGCTCGGCCCCGACGCGGAGATCTTCACTCCCTACGGGGCGACCGAGGTCTTGCCCGTCGCCAGCATCGGCAGCCGCGCCGTGCTCGGGGAGACCCGCGCCGCCACCGAGCGGGGCGCGGGCGTGTGCGTCGGGCGCCCGGTGCCGCCGAACGACGTGCGCGTCATCGCGATCACCGACGCGCCGCTCGCGACCTGGGGCGAGGCCCGCGAGCTGCCCGCAGGCGAGATGGGCGAGATCACCGTGGCCGGCCCCACCGTGACCCGCGCGTATTACGCCTCGCCGGAGGCCACGGCGCTCGCCAAGATCGATCGCGACGGCGTGCTCGTGCACCGCATGGGCGACGTGGGGTATCTCGACGACGAGGGGCGATTGTGGTTCGGGGGCCGCAAGTCGCACCGCGTGGAGCTCGGCCCGACCACGCTCCACTCCACGCCCGTCGAGGAAATCTTCAACACGCACCCCGAGGTCTTTCGCACCGCCCTCGTGGGGGTGACGCTCGGCGGCGCCCGGGTCCCGGTCGTGTGCGTGGAGCGGGAGCCCGCCGCGAAGTCGACCGACGCGCGCCTCGTCGAGGAGCTCCGCGCGCTCGCCGACCAGCACGCGCACACGGCGCCGATACGGCACTTCCTGGTGCACCCTCGCTTCCCCGTGGACATCCGGCACAACGCCAAGATCGGGCGCGAGAAGCTCGCGGTGTGGGCCGAGGAGAGGCTTCGATGATCGCGGTGACGGGCGGCGGAGGGTTCCTCGGGGGCGCGGTCGTCCGGCGGCTCCTCGCCCGCGGCGACGCGGTGCGCTCGGTGCAGCGCAGCGACGCGCCCGCGCTCCGCGAGCTCGGCGCGTCGGTGGTGCGCGCCGATCTCGCCGATCGCGACGCGGTGCTGCGCGCGCTCGAGGGCTGCGATGCCGTCGTCCACGTCGCCGCCAAGGCGGGCGCGTGGGGCAGCTACGAGAGCTTCCATCAGGCCAACGTGGTGGGGACCGAGAACGTGCTCGCGGCCTGCCGGGCGCACGGCATCGCGCGGCTCGTCGCCACGAGCACGCCTTCGGTCGTGCACTCCGGCGGGGACGTCGAGGGCGTCGACGAGCGCGCGCCCTACGCGACGCACTTCGACGCGCACTACCCCGCCACGAAGGCCGCAGCGGAGCGCCTCGTGCTCGAGGCGAACGGCCCGCTCCTGGCGACCGTGGCGCTGCGACCGCACCTCATCTGGGGCCCGGGGGACACGCAGCTCACGGCGCGGGTCCTCGCGCGCGCGCGCGCGGGCAAGCTGCGGCTCGTGGGCGGCGGCGAGAAGGCGGTCGACTCGGTGTACATCGACAACGCGGCGCTGGCGCATCTGCTCGCGCTCGACCGCGTGTCGCCCGGGGCCCCGTGCGCGGGGAGGGCCTACTTCATCACGCAGGGCGAGCCGATGCCCCAGCGAGAGCTGGTGAACGGCATCCTCGCCGCGGCGGGGCTTCCGCCGTGCAACCGGTCGATCTCGCCGCGCCTGGCCTATGTCGCCGGGGCGCTGATGGAGGCCGCGTGGACCGTGCTTCGCCGCGACGACGAGCCCCTGATGACGCGCTTCATCGCGAGCCAGCTCGCCACCGCGCATTGGTACGATATCTCCGCAGCGCGCCGCGATCTTGGGTATTCGCCCGAGGTGAGCGTGGCCGAGGGGCTCGCGCGCCTCGCGGCGTCATTGCGGTAGCGGCCGCGGCGCTACTTGACGCAGAGGGCGCGATCGTTCCCGTCGCCCGCCACGTCCCACAACCCCGCGCCACCGTTCGCGGTCACTCGCCACGCGCGGGCCCCCTCGAACGTGGACGTCCAGGTGAACCACGAGCAGAACGCGCAAGCCTCGAAGCTCGCGCCCGCGACGCCTAGAGCCTCGTCCTTCGTGGGCAGCCGCATCCCGCGGCCGGCGCAGTAGGCCTCGGCCGCAGGCTGGGTCCGCTGACCGACCGGTCCGTAGTAGGGAATCGACGTCCACGTGAGCCGGGTCGCGTTGTCGGTCACGAGGCCCGAGCCGTCCAGGGCGCTGCAGTCGGCCGAGCGCGGGGTCACGATCGTGTACCGGCCCGTCGGGCCGCAGCCCGTGAGCGAGCTGTCCGGCGCGGCGTCGCGCGCGTCCGGCGCGGCGTCGCCGCAGTGCGTGCCAGCATTTCCGGTGGTACGGTCGCGCCTTCCGGCAAGGAGGTCTCCGTGAAGATCAAGTCCAAGGTCAAGGTAGGCAGCGTCGTTGGCGGAGCGGTCGGCGGCAGTCTCGTCGCGTTGTAGCGGGATACTCAGACCCAGCGCTCTCGCCCGTGGCCGGGGAGGCGTCGCAGTCCGGCGACTCCCACAGGCCGTCGTCGCTGCGCTCCTCGAGGCGGTTGACCACACGCCCAAACGGCCGTTCAGGTCCCGCCGCTACGGATTCGGCCCAGCCTCCCCTGCCGATCGGCGGCCAAGGCGGGCGCGCCGGGCCGCGGCGATGCTCCGTTCGCGCACACCCGCGCCCGCGGGCTGAAGCCCGGGTCAGGGCGACCGCGGGGCCCGTGCCGCGACGCTGAGCTCGCCCGTGATTCTGAGTGTGTCGTGCCTGCAGTCCGGGATTTGCACCCAGGTCACTTGCACTGGGCGGCGGCTGCTTCCGACTCCGCCTCGAGGACGCAATCCGCGTACGCCGCGTGGTCGGCGTTCGGAGCCGTGAGGATGTGCTTCTGCGTCATCCCGTGGCAGCGCTGCTGCCGGTCGTTGGGCGTCCCCTTGTTGGCGTTTACGCGGCGGACCTTCGCTTGCGTACAGATGACCGCGTGATCTGCGCCGTCTTTGCATGCGACGCCAGCCAGCGAGGAGCAGGCAACGAACGAGAGGAACGCGAGCGTCGAGCGCATGTGCACACCCTACGAGCGACTGCCATGCAGGTCAATACGACTACGCGAGAGCCCCGCTGCCCTGGCGGCCGTCTTTGCGCGCGTCCAGCCGTACCGCACGCGGAGGCGCCGTCGCCGCCGCGGGCCTCCCCCGTGCACGAGTCGATCTCGCCGCGCTCAGAGGGCACGACGGCGACGACCGCGCACCGCCCTGCTTCACCCTGCTGCCGCGGCTCAGGGGCGCGCGGCCTTGTTCGGCCCGATCGTCTACGCTACGCTCGTCCGAATGCCTTCTATCCAGCTGCGCCGAGGTCGCGGGGGCGGTCCGATGAACACGCTCCTCGCCGCGGGGCTCGTCGCGCTCGGGGCGAGCGCGTGCAGCGGGCAGCCCGCGCCCACGAACGCGACGCCTGCGGAGGCCCCGAGCACCGCGCCGGCGCCCGCCCCGAGCCCCACCCCGGGTCCCTCGAGCA
>CAZHGG010000079.1:0-12346 GCA_964531755.1 uncultured Polyangiaceae bacterium | reverse complement strand
GCTCGTCGGGCTCATAACCCGAAGGTCGTAGGTTCAAATCCTACCCGCGCAACCATCGTTTCCTACGACCTCGTGGGAGACACTGAAGCCCCGGACGGTCGCCCCGCTCGGGGCTTCCGGCTTTTGTGCGCCAGGTTCTCGGGGAGCAGGAACGAGCGGGCTCGGTACGAGCCGTCGTCTTGCGGGTGGCGATGACGCGCAGGAACTCGTCGAGGTAGCGCTCGGGATCGAGTCGGTGGGGTCTACACGACGCGACGATGCTGAAGATGGCCGCGGCCGCGTCGCGTGCAGATCGCTGGCGTAGAAGAGCCAGCTCTCGCGACCTACGACGATCGTGCGGAGGGCGCGCTCACTGCGCGTGTTGTCGAGCGCGAGGCGGCCGTCGAGGAAGACGCGGCGGAGCTCATCCTCGTCCACTGGCGTGTGGGAAGCCCCCGAGAAAAGCGATTGCGCGGGCCAGACGCATCCGCAAGACTCACAGGTGGTCCGCGGGGGCGACCGCACGAGGTGACCCATGAGCGCGCGCAGCACCGTCGTCCTCCTTGCGTTGACCGGGTCGCTCGGTCTGTGGACCGCCGCCTGCGGGACCGACCCCGCGCCGGCCGAGCCGGGGGCCGACGCGGCGGCGCCTCCCGACGGCTCGGCCTCGCTCCCGGACGGCGCGCCTCCGCCTCCTGCGCGCTGCGCGACCCCGCCGTGCGCGGATGGCGCGGCGTGCGCGGCGGCGGACGACTGCGTGAGCAAGGTGTGCAAGGACTCCGTCTGCTTCCCGGGCACCGCGGGCGACGGCGTGCAGAACGGCAGCGAGACCGACGTCGACTGCGGCGGCAGCGCGAGCGCGGCGCCGCGGTGCGACGACGGGAAGACCTGCGCCCAGGGCACGGACTGCAAGAGCCTCTCGTGCCGCGGCTACGTGTGCCGTGCGCCCACGGGGACCGACAACACGAAGAACGGCACCGAGACCGACGTCGACTGCGGCGGAGGCGCCCCCACGAACGCCAAGCGCTGCGGCGAGGGCAAGGCCTGCGGCGTGGCGACCGACTGCGAGGACGGCGTGTGCACCGCGGGGGTCTGCCGGGCGCCCACGAGCACCGACGGCATCAAGAACGGCAACGAGACGGGCGTCGACTGCGGCAAGGGGCCGACGGGCTTCGACACGAAGGCGCCGCCTTGCCCCGCCGGCACCCCGTGCACAGGCCCGGGCGACTGCGGGAGCCGGGTGTGCACCGCGAACGTGTGCCAGGCGGCGACCTACACCGACGGCGTGCAGAACGGCGACGAGTCCGACATCGACTGCGGCGGCGCGTCGCCACCCCCCGGCAAGCGCTGCGACGCGGGCAAGACCTGCGCGCTGCATCGTGACTGTGCCTCGGACGGCTGCGACACCACGCTCCACTGCGCCGAGGCCCGGAGCTGCACCGGCGTAAACGGCGGCACGACCTGCGGCGCGGGAGAGGTGGGCGAGGCCGGGGCCCGCCACGAGAGCTGCTGCAGATCGCTCCCCGTGCCCGGCTACACCGATCCGAGGAACCCCGGCAAGACCGTGTACCTCGACAAGTACGAGGTGACGGCGGGGCGCGTGCGCACGTTCGTCGAGCGCATCACGCAGGCCAACGGAGGCGTGCCGAACATCAAGGCGTGGGTCGACGCGAACCCTCCGCCGTACTGGAACCCCGAGTGGAACATGTGGATGCCGACGGCCGCCACCACGGTCGTCGACATTCCCCGAGGCTCGATCGATCCCATTCGCGACTTCGGCACCGTGGGCGACGTGGGGCTCGAGCGCATCTTCGGCTATGGCGGGACCTACTTCTACACCCACGGCGACAACTGCCGCGTCGCGACGACCGGTATCTACGGATACCCCACGTACTGGTATCCGGACGCGATCATGATCGACAAGAACTTCGGCGGTCCGCGGTTCCTGTCACAAGCGGACCTCGACACGCGGTCGATGAATTGCATCCCCAACGCCGTGCTCGCCGCGTTCTGCGCGTGGGACGGCGGGCAGCTCGCCACGAGCGCCGTGCTCCGCTTCGTCGCGGGCACCGGCAGCAGCAAGCGCGCCGTCGGCGCGCGGCCGACGTGCGAGTCGCCCGAGCACGGCCGCATGGTCGCGCTCGACGTGGCCACCGCCCCCGCGAACTTCACCTGCGACGCGGGCCAAGCCCCGTTCGCGTACTTCTACCCCAACGTTCCCGCGACCGTGACCGACGGCGCCTCGCGCGTGGCGGCTCCCGGGCGCATGACGGCGGACATCGTCCAGATCAACCCTGGCGACGAGCCCTGGATGGACCTGCGCGGCAACATGCACGAGATGGCGCTGGCGGACACCGTCGCGGCCACGGGCCTCGCCTTCGCGGGCGGCCACTTCAACGGCATCGGGGCAGCGAGCGGCGGAAACGCCCGCGGGATCTATCCCGAGTTCAAGGCCGGGTGGATGGGCGGTCGGTGCATGCGGTTCCGCACGCCCTGACCTGCGCGGGCGCGGGTCGCCGCACGGGGTGGGGGAAGAGCGCGGGGCGTGCTAGAGAGCGGCGCCATGTGGCTCTCATCTCAGCGGGGGTGACGGGCGGCTACTACGCCGACTGCAAGCCGAAGGCGCCGTCCGCGTACGCGCAAGACGACGCCCTCGCGGAGCGGCTCTGGACCGCCAGCGAGCGCATCGTGGACCCTGCTGCGCGCGAGACCTCGGTGCTGGCCCGCTCCGCGCCGGCAGCCCGGCGCGGCCCGTGGTCGCGGCTCGGGCGGCGTTGCGGACCTCTCCACGTGGGCACCCCGTTGACCCATGGTGCGCCGTGAAGGAGAGGGAACGCGCGATGGATGTAGAGTGCATGAAAGCGACGGCGGCGTGTGCTACGCTCCGATCGCCGCAGCGGTCCGCCCGAGCTCCCCGGCCTGCACGGCTGCGCGGCGCAGCCCTCTCGTTCAGCGGCCCCTTGCCCCGGTAGGACCTCATGAAGACGCGTCCCTTGCTGCTGTCGGCCGGTCTCGCTGCTTGCCTGGCCATCGCGCTGCTCCCTTCCTCGGCGCTTGGGGGGACGACGATGGCCGACTGCTGCGCCCTGTCGGCCGCCGCGTGGGACGGCACCGACCGCGACCCGACCAACGACGTCATGGTCGCCGCGTGCAGGAGGGTGATCCAAGCCCCGTGCAGCAAGGTGACGTCGCCCAAGGTGTGCAAGGCGAGGCCGCCTTCCGGGGTCGTCCTCACGTGCCCCGGGGGGACCCCCGCCTCGCCACCGCAGGAGGCGCCGCTCGGCGGCCGCTGATGGGCGAGCCTCGCGGCGCGTGACGACGCCGTAGCGTGCGAGACCGCGCGCCGGGCTTCGTCGAGGAGCGCTGCACGACCCGGCCTCGATCCGCGGACGTCGTGCAGGGCCACGCGGCCCTGGCGCCGCGTCGCCGAGTGGCGCAAGCTGCGGCCCATGGAGAGCGAGGTGTGCCCGCGGCGCGGGGGCTGTCTGTGCGGCGCGGTCCGGTTCGAGCTGAACGGGAAGCTCTCCGGCGTCACCTATTGCCACTGCTCGATGTGCCGGCGATGGCACGGCCACATCGGGGGCTACACGGCCGTCGATCGCGCGGGCCTCGTGCTGCTCGAGGCGCGCGGCCTCGCGTGGCACGCGTCCTCGCCGAAGGTGCGGCGCGGCTTCTGCTCGGAGTGTGGCTCTAGCCTGTTCTTCGAGCAGGCCGACCTCCCGAGGGTGGCCGTGTGCGCCGGCTCCCTCGACGAGCCGACCGGGCTCGTGTCGAGGGCGCACATCTTCGCGGCGAGCAAGGGCGACTACTACGCGCTCCCCGAGGACGGGCTCCGGCGCATCGACGGCGCCCCCTAGGCAACCGGCCTAGTCACCCACCCTACGACTTCGTGGGGCGCGACGAGCGTGAGCGGGGCCTCCGCGCCGCGGCCGCCGCCGTCCCCGCTGCGCCCGCCGCGAGCCGCGCCTGGAACGTGAGGACGAGGTCGTCGACCATGGCGTTGGTCGTGTGGATGAGCGGCGCCCGATCGGCCACCTCGACGAGGCCCTCGACCGTGAGCATGCCGATCACCGCGAGGTGCGCGAGGAACGCGAGGCGCCGGCCGTCGATCGACGGGGAGAGGGCTCCGGCGTGCTGCTCCGCCCGTATCTTCGCCGCGACCTGCCCGTAGATGCGGTCGTTGAAGGGGCGGATCTTCTCGAGCATCGCCCCGCCCATGCTGAGGGCGAGGCCCGCCGCGCCGACCTGGGGGACGAGGTACGTCATCCGAAGCTCGTCCCTCCGCTCGGAGTAGTCGGCCGCCGATGTACGGATCAAAGCCTCGAGCGCGTCGGCGCCGGACGTCGTGGCCAGGATCGCGTCCTCGACCCGCTTCGAGTGACGGTCCATCGACTGGTACATGAGCTCGGAGTAGAGCGCCTCCTTCGACGGGAAGTAGTAGTAGAGCGCCGCCTTCGTGAGCTGGAGCTTCTCGGCGACCGCCGCCAGCGTGAGGCCCGCGAGGCCACGATCGATCAGCACCTTCCGCGTCGCCGCGAGGATCTCCTCGCGGACACCCTCGCGACGTCGTTCGAGTCGCAATTCCCGCGGCTTCATGCGTCCAAATCTATCACAGGACGGAAATTCAACCGAAGGTAAAATAAATCGACCACGAGACGAAATGGGGTGCTACCTTGACCCTCGTCCCCACCGAACAAGGAGAGCGCGCATGGCGAACCGTCCCGACTCGATCAAGCTCTTTGTCCTCGGCGCTGGCTGGGGCGTACCGCTCCCGTCTGCCGCGCCGTTCCCCATGAAGCTCGCCACGTGGATGCGCATGGCGAAGATCCCGTTCGAGGTCGTCGTCGAGAACGACCCCTCGAAGGGCCCGAAGGGCAAGTCGCCGTGGGTCGAGCTCGACGGCCAGCTCATCGGCGACTCGTCGATCATCATCGAGCTGCTCGGCGAGCGTCACGGCGTGAGCTTCGACGCCCACCTGACGCCGCAAGAGCGCGCGCTCGCCGTCACGGTCCAGCGCATGCTCGAGGAGCACTACCACCAGTGCTTCGAGCACCAGCTCTTCTTCGGCAAGGGCGGCGCCGAGCGCATGCAGGCGTACGCCGACACGATGCCGATCCCGATCCGCTGGCTGCTCCCCACCGTCGTGGGGCGGGCGTTCAGGAAGCAGCTCTACGCGCGCGGGATGGGGCGCCACAGCGACGAGGTCGTCGTCGCCCAGGGCAAGGCCGACCTCGACGCGCTCAGCGATCTCCTCGGAGACAAGCCGTACTTCCTGGGCGACGAGCCCTCGTCGATCGACGCCTGCGTCTTCGGCTTCCTGTGCGTCACGGTCTACGTGGAGGGCGACAACCCGCTGTTCCGCCACGGCGCCTCGCGCGAGAACCTGATGCGCTACACGGAGCGGATGCGCGCCCGCTATTTCCCGGAGACGCTCGCCGTGCTGGCGCCGATGTTCCCGGCGAGCGAGGCCGGCGAAGGTGGCGAGCCGGCGTCGACGCGCGCGCCTGCCCAGCGCCGCACGAGCGAAGCCGCGGTCACCGCATGAGCGCCTCGACGCTTCGCCTCTACTCCGATCGAGGGTGCCCGTTCGCCCACCGCGTCCTCGCGTCGCTCCAGCACGTCGCGGTGCCCTTCACGCACCACGAGGCGAGCCTTGGCGCGAAGCCCGAGGGGCTCGCGGGGTACTCCGCGAGCGGGAGGGTCCCGCTGCTCGTGCACGGCGAGCTCGTGCTCACCGAGTCGCGGGTGATGCTCGAGTACCTCGCCGAACGGTTCGGCTTCGCGGGTGCCCTCCCGGCCGACGTCGCGTCGCGCGCGCTCCACCGCCACGCGATGGCCGTGGTCGATGACTTCCTCGCGCCTCGCCTCTTCGGCCCGCCCCTCGCCGACACGCAGCGCGCGCGTCTCGAGGACACGCTCCGCGCCCTGGAGGTGGCGACGGCGGGCTCGGAGCCCGCGCCCTCGCTCCTCGCGTTCCACGTCGCGCCCATCTGGCTGCGCCTCCGCTGGTGGGTGCCGGCGAGCCCCGTCACCCGCGCGATCGAGGCGCGCCCCTCGCTCTGCACGTGGCTCGACGCGGCGCTCGCGCTCGACGCGGTGGCGAGCACCGCGCCAGACCCCGCCGAGGACGCGGCCGAGCTCGAGCGCGCCCGCGCCGCGGGCCTGGTGCCGCGCCCGCCCGAGGACATCCCCACGACGCTCCAGCGCGTCGCAGGCTGAGCACGACCCCATTTTTCTCCGGGAGGACACCATGAAGATCACCAACGCGCAGACGAACACGAGCATCACCGAGATCAGCGACGGCATTTATCGCATCAGCACGCCCGTCCCTCCGAACCCGGCCCTGCCGCCGGGCTTCACGTTCAACCAGTTCCTCATCGTCGACGACCAGCCGCTGCTCTTCCACACGGGGCCGCGCAAGATGTTTCCGCTCGTCCGCGAGGCCATCGAGGCTGTGATGCCGATCACGAAGCTCCGCTATATTGGCCTCTCGCACTTCGAGGCCGACGAGTGCGGAGGCATCAACGAGCTGCTCGCGGTCGCCCCGGAGGCCTCGCCCCTCTGCGGGATGATCGGCAAGATGGTGTCGGTCGACGACTTCGCCGATCGCGAGGCCCGCGGGATGGCCGACGGCGAGGAGCTCTCGCTCGGGAGCCACACCGTGCGCTGGCTCGACGCCCCGCACATCCCGCACGGCTGGGACTGCGGCTTCCTCTTCGAGTCCAAGACCAGCACGCTCCTCTGCGGCGATCTCTTCACCCAGCCCGGCGCGAGCCACGACCCGCTCACCGAGGGAGACATCCTCGGCCCAAGCGAGGCGATGCGCGCGCAGATGGACTACTTCGCGCACGGGCCGACCACGACGAAGGTCCTCGCCAGGCTCGCCGCGACCTCGCCGCGCACGCTCGCGTGCATGCACGGCGCGTCCTACCGCGGCGACGGCGCGGCGCTCCTCGGAAAGCTCAGCGAGGTGCTCAGCGCTCGCAAGTGACGCGCGGGGCTGTCGGGCCGACTCGCGGCGAGCCGCGTCGCTCCGTGCCGTGGCCCGCCCATGCCCCCGCGCCCACGTGGTGACGCGTGGCGCGCTCGTCACTCCTCTTCGGCGAGCGCCGCGATGTCCCGCGCCTCGAGCACGTGTTTGGGAGCCCCGCGCTCCACGCAGCGAATCATCGCGCGCCCGACCTGTCCGAGCTCCAGCACCGGAAGGAACAACCGCATCACCGGCGCGAGCACGAGCAGCGCGCGGAAGAGCTTCGTCACGTGCCTCTGCCCCGGCTTCGGCGTCATGATCCCGGGGCGGAAGTTGTAGACGCCCTTGAAGGGGAGCCGCATGAGCGCGTTCTCGGCGCGGCCCTTCACGCGCGCCCACATGATGCGGCCTCTCTCCGTGCCGTCGGTTCCGGCGCCGCTCACGTGCGTGAGCACCATGTTCGGGCAGAGACGCGCGAGCACCTCGGCGAAGGCCACGGGCGTGTCGTAGGTCACCACCGTATAGTCCGCCTCGCTCACGCCCGCGGAGCTGATGCCGGCGCAGTAGAAGCAAGCGTCGTAGCCGCCGAGCTTCGCGAGGGCGGCCTCGTCGAGGTTCCGGAAGTCGGGCACGAGGAGCTGCTCGAGCTTCGGGTGCGTGTGCGCCGTGGGCTTGCGCGAGACGCCGAGCACGTGAGTGACCTCGGGGGCGTCCAGGCACTCGAGCAGGACGCCCTCCCCGACCATCCCGGTGACGCCGGTCACGATGACGCGCATGGCCACAGGTGTACACCCACGGGCGCCGCGCCGTCTCGGCTCGCGCGAGGCCGCACGTACCCACGCCCGCGCCTGGAGCAATGGCAGCCTCGCGAGCGCGCGTTGCGTCGCGGCGGGCGGAGCGGTCGCCCGAGCTCCTCCCGACCGCGTGCGCGCGACTCAGCGTTCGGCGGATCGAGGCGTACCCTTTGTCCCATGACCACCCCCGTCCTCGCCGTCTCCGCCGACGTCGATCGCGAGGCCCTCGCGCGCGACACAAAGACCCGCCTCTTCGCAGCCATCGAGCTCCGCGCCGTGGGCGACCCGGCCGAGGCGGCGCGGCCACCGCTCTCGGTCGTCTTCGTGCTCGACGCGTCCGGATCCATGCAAGGTCCACCCATCGAGCACGCCCTCCGCTCGGTCGAGGCGATGCTCGATCTCGTCGACGCGGGCGATCGCGTCGGCCTCGTCGTCTTCTCGGACGGGGCCAGCGAGGTGGTGCCCCTGTCGGACGTGGGGCCCGAGACCCGCCGCGTGATGCGGGCGCGCCTCCCACGCGTCGTCGCGGACGGGTACACCAACATGAACGATGGGCTCGTCGTAGGCCAGAAGGCCCTGGACGCGGGCCGCCGCGCCGACGCCAGGCACGCGCTGCTCCTCCTCTCCGACGGCGAGCCCAACCGGGGCGAAGCGACGACCGCGGAGGCGCTCGCCGAGGTGGCCCGAGGCCTGCGCCCCGGCACGTCCACCTCGACCCTCGGCTACGGGACGCAGCACAACGAGGACGTGCTCGCCGCGATCGCCACCGGCGGCGGGGGCGCGTACCGGTACATCCCCGACCCCGCGACGGCGCGCATCGACTTCGCGCGCGCCCTCGGCTCACAGGGCGAGGTCGTCGCCGACGGGATCGAGCTCGTCCTCGCTCCTGCGCGTGGCGTGACCATCGTGCGCGTCGTCGGCGGCGCTGCGCCGCGCTTCGACGCGCGAGGCGTGGTCGTGCCCTGCGCGGATCTGCTGGCGCGCGGCCGCGCGGTGACGGTGCTCGAGCTCGACGTGGACGCGCGCCACGAGCCCGGAGAGGTGGCCCTCGTCGAGGTCACGGTGCGACACCGCGCCGCGGGCAAGGCCGAGCCCCTCGAGACCACCGCGACCGTGGCGGCTCGCGTCGCGCACGCCGAGGGGGCGTCGGTCCCGC
The DNA here is from genome assembly GCA_964531755.1 of uncultured Polyangiaceae bacterium. GTDB lineage: Bacteria > Myxococcota_A > Polyangia > Polyangiales > Polyangiaceae > JAAFHV01. The sequence continues at coordinate 3,447 of CAZHGG010000079.1, read as the reverse complement.
GCGTCCACCACATGGTCCTCCTCGCGCTCGGCGACGAGGCCCGCGCCCAGGCGCGTGCCCAGGCCGATCGAGGCCAGTTCGACGGGGCCGCAGCCTGCCTCCGCGCGATGCTCGCGCGCATCGAGGCCGCGCCCGGCTACGAGGCGGGGGATGGCTCGGCGCTCGGCGAGGCCTACGAGCAGCTGCTCGACGAGGCGGTGGCGTACGAGCGCCGACCGAGCGCGGAGCAGTACTCGGCGTTCCGAAAGGCGCAGCAGAGCAAGCAGCTCACGAGCGTGACGAGCATGGTCGCGTCGGAGGTCGGCTCCGTTCGCGCGCGCGGCACAGTCGCCCGCTCCGCTGGAGAGCACCCGAGCGCGGCGCTCGTCGTGCTGCGCGGCCCCGACCCGGGGCAGCGCCACCCGCTCGGCCCGCTGAACGCCCTCGGCCGAAGCGCGACCTGCGACGTCGTCCTGAAGAGCGCCGGCGTGTCCCGCCACCACGCGGAGATCTTCGCGCTCGACGGCGCGTTCCACGTGAGGGACCTCGGCAGCGCGGGCGCCACCCGCGTCAACGGAGAGAACATCCAGCGTCGCGCGCGGGCGCTCGTCACGGGAGACGAGCTCCAGGTGGGGGACGTGGTGCTGCGGTACGAGATCGTGTGATGGCATCGTCATGATCTGCCGAGACTTGGTTGACGATTCGTAGCGCGCGACCGCGCGGCGCGGCCCCGTGGTACGTGCCCACGGCGCGAAGCTCCACGCGGTGATCGTCGCACTTCCGACCCGTGCTACACCGTCGCGATGAGCTATCGCGAAGCCCCTGCGAACCTGCCTCTCGTCGTCGCTCTCGGAAGTCTCTTGGTCGCCGTGGAACCGGAGACGGGGCGCGAGCTGTGGCGGCAAGAGCTCGGCTCGGTGGTCACGCGATTCTTTCTCGTCGAACAGCGCATCTTCGTGGCGTCCGGCAAGGAGCTCTCCTGCCTGGATCTGACGAGCGGCAAGAATCTCGGGAAGGTCGCCATCGGCTTCGCGATTCGCGCTGGGTTCGTGCGCGACCAGCGCCTCTACGTCAGTGGAATCGGGGGCGCGGGTGTCGTGACGCTCGAAGGCAACGTTCTCTGGAAGTGCACGCCGGAGCACGTCCCCACGTTCACGATCAGCGAAGGCGACGCGTACGACATCAACACGACCGCCACGAATCACATCGGCGAGAAGCTCTGGACCGCCGAGCTGAGCGGAAAGCACAGTCAGAACCAAACCAACGGCATCCTCCTCGGGGAGTGTGTCGCGCAGCCGGATCTCTGAGCCCGCGCCCACGGTGAAACATCGTTGATGTGAGGCCCCGCACGTACCTCCGTGCGATCGCGCTGGCGCTTCCGGCGCTGGTCGTTTCGGTGCAGAGGACGTCGTCGGAGCTGAAGCTGAATCCCCACCTGGGCGTACGAGCGCCGACCGAGCGCGGAGCAGCACTCGGCGTTCCGCAAGGCGCAGCAGAGCAAGCAGCTCACGAGCGTGACGAGCATGGTCGCGTCGGAGGTCGGCTCCGTTCGCGCGCGCGGCACAGTCGCCCGCTCCGCTGGAGAGCACCCGAGCGCGGCGCTCGTCGTGCTGCGCGGCCCCGACCCGGGGCAGCGCCACCCGCTCGGCCCGCTGAACGCCCTCGGCCGAAGCGCGACCTGCGACGTCGTCCTGAAGAGCGCCGGCGTGTCCCGCCACCACGCGGAGATCTTCGCGCTCGACGGCGCGTTCCACGTGAGGGACCTCGGCAGCGCGGGCGCCACCCGCGTCAACGGAGAGAACATCCAGCGTCGCGCGCGGGCGCTCGTCACGGGAGACGAGCTCCAGGTGGGGGACGTGGTGCTCCGGTACGAGATCGACGGCCGGGCGTGAGCGGTGGTGCGCTCAGGTCGCTCGTGCCCCGGCGACGACGCGCCGCCCCGAACGCGGGTCCGCCCCAGCGTGACCCGCCGGCCGTACGGTCACCGCGACGGCAAGCGCGGCCGACCACGCGACGTCGCGCAGACCAGCTCGGGCTCACCTCTGTCGACCGGGAGGAAGAACGCGCGTCAGCGCGGCCGACGCTCGTGCTCATTGTTGCCGTTGATCACGCCGGCCTTGACCTTGCTCTTCACGTTCATGGCCGGGAGGGTAGCACGGAGGCCCGAGGTGGCAACCGCGGGCCGTGCCTCACTTCGACTCGCGCGATGAACACGTCGAACGCGGAGCGTCGGGGGTGGGCCGCGGAGGACACGCGGGCGCCGCGTCGAGCTGGGCGCGTCGGTCGGGAAGGTCCTCCCCCGCGCGGTCGTACACGGCCGAGATGCTCCCGTCGCCCATCCGCCTCACCCGGGGCGCAGCCTCCGCGGTCGCCGTGGCGATCGCGCTCGTTGCGCTCGCGTGCGGCGAGACCGACGAAGCCCCTCCCTCCCCCGGTCCTGCGGGGCTGGAGGCCGGCCCGAGCGAAGGCGACGCGAGCGCGCCTGCCCCGAGCGACGCCGACGCGGGCCCCGTCGCCGACGCGCGGGGCCTCGACGCGCTCTTCGTCGGCAACAGCTACGTGTACGTGAACGACGTCGCGGGGCGCTATGCCGCGATCGCGCGCGCCTTCTCGCCGACGGTCCGCGTCGAGCAGGTCACGAAGGGGGGCTACCGCCTCGCGCAGCACGCGGCCGACGCGCGCACGGACGGGACGCCCCTCGCCCGCGCGCTCCGCGCACCCGCCGAGACGCGGTTCGACGCCGTCATCCTCCAGGAGCAGAGCCAGGAGGGCGGGTTCCAGATCAACTCGCGGCTCGCTTCGATCGAGGCGTTCTCGCAGCTCGCGGCGCTCGCGCGCGCCATGGCCGCGAGGGTGGTGCTCTACGAGACGTGGGGGTACCGCGACGGCGATCCCTCGAACGGCCTCATCGGGTACGGCACGTACACCGGCATGCAGGACCGCCTCGACCTCGCGTACCACGCCACGGCGACGCGCCTTGGGGAGGAGGGCGCGGACGTGCGCGTCGCGCCGGTGGGCGGCGCCTTCCGCGTCGTCCACGAGGACGTCACGCGCGCGGGCGGGGATCCGGCCGCGGTGGGCAGCGCCTTTCACGCGCTCTACGAGGCGGACGGCTCGCACCCCTCGCCGCGCGGCGCGTACCTCGCCGCGTGCGTGCTCGTGGGGACCGTGCGGCGCGGCGACGCGCGCGCCTTCGCGGACGATCCGGCGCTCGGCCCCGAGCTCTCGCGGACACTGAAGGACGCCTGCGCCCGCGCGCTCGCCGATCGACGGTGGAGCGTCCCGGTCGTGCGGCGTGAAGAGGCCGCCCTGCTCGGCGTGGGCAACTTCGGCTGGGGGGTCGCCGCGTCCCGTGCCGGGGAGCGCGTGGTCGTGGGCGCGCGCGGCGGGGCCCGGGTCTTCGCGCGCGCGGACGGCGGCCTCGCCGAGGAGGCCGCGTGGACCGGGCCGGGCGGCGTCGGCTTTGGG
>CAZHGG010000078.1:11251-12365 GCA_964531755.1 uncultured Polyangiaceae bacterium | reverse complement strand
GCCGCCGCCGCGGTCCGGCGCGCGGGCTGGTCCCGCCGCGACGACCGGGCTCCTGCGTCCGTGGCGACGGGCCGCGTGGCCGCCGTGCGCCGGGTCGCGCTGCTCCCGCCCGAGGCCGGCTAGCCCCGTTCCGCTGACCCTGAATCGTCCGAAGGCGACGTGCACGCGTCGCGGTCATCGAGCGCGGCATCCCACGGCGCTCGTGAGAAGCCGAAGGCGGGAGCCGTGGGATTTCGGGCTCGCCTCAGGTGAGCACGGGCTAGTGCACCCCCGCGCCTACGGTAGCGCTATGTTCGTCGCGTAGCGCGGCGCCACCGCGAGGAGACGACATGCCCAACCTGCGCCTCAGGCCCAAAGAGAACCTCTCGTCGTTCCGGCGCATCGCGATCGGCACGTGGGAGACCACGAAGGACCCCCAGGTGTACGGGGCGCTCGACCTCCGCGCCGACGAGGCGCTCCGCTACCTGGCCGAGTTCCGGGCCGCCACCGGCAAGCGCGCGACCCTGAGCCACCTGATGGCGAAGGCCGTCTCCCACGTGCTCCACGAGCTGCCGGACGCCAACGCGGTGCTCCGCTGGAACCGCATCTACCTCCGCGACGACATCGGCGTGTTCTTCCAGGTGGAGATGAAGGACCCCGTCACCGGCGAGATCGACCTCTCGGGCGCCACGCTCTTCGACTGCCACCAGAAGTCGATCGAGCAGATCGTCGACGAGTTCTCCGAGCGCGTGGGCACAGTGAAGGCCGGCAAGGACAAGGCCCTCGAGGGGACACGCTCCACGTTCAAGAAGATCCCCTTCTTCTTGTTGAATAAAGTGCTGAATGTGCTCGGTTTTCTGTCGGTCACGCTGAACCTCGATCTGCGGCGCCTCGGCATCCCGAGGGACCCGTTCGGCTCGGCGATGGTGACCAACATCGGCTCGCTCGGGCTCGACGAGGCGTACGTTCCCCTCGTGCCCTACAGCCACGTGCCGCTCCTGCTCGCCGTGGGCGCCGTGAAGAGCGCCCCGGTGGTCGAGGGCGACCGCGTCGTCGTCGGCAAGGTGATGCGCGTGTCGGCCACGTTCGACCACCGCGTGCTCGACGGCTCGCACGCCGCGAAGATGTCGCGCGT
>CAZHGG010000078.1:0-11151 GCA_964531755.1 uncultured Polyangiaceae bacterium | reverse complement strand
GGCCTACTGCTCGAGCTTCGCGAGCTCCACGATCGCGCGGGCCCAGGCCGCGAACTTCCACTCGCCGAGGTCACGGATCGACTTGATGCCGCACGCCTCGAGGTGCTTCTGGTGCTCCTCGGTCAGGCCCTCGATCGCCGAGATCGGGGCCTCGCAGATCTCTTTCAGGGTCTTGGTCTCGTAGGCCTTGTCGACGGCGCGGTTCACGTTGATGGGCATCGGGGTCTCCTTGGGCGAGCCTGTGGGCGTCGCGTTGGGGTCGCTGCGAGGCGACCACTTTATTCCCCTCGGCCCGCGCGACCAGCCCAATCGCCGCCCGCGCAGCCCCACGCCGCGCGCGGAAAGGCTTCCCCCCGGCGCCCTGGCCTCGGTACGCTGGCGCCGCGCGCGGATGCCGCGCTGCTTCACGGAGGCCTCATGGCGTCGCCCATTGTCGTTGCACTCGACGGGAAGGTGAGCACCTTCTCGTTCTCCAAGGTCGACCGCGAGAAGCTCTACGGCAAGCGCGAGCGCGTCGTCGTCGACGAGACCGGGGCGCCCTGCGTGGGCGCGTCGCTCACCACCGACGGCGGGGCGATCATCCCTCCCGGGGGGCTCGCGTACGCCTACCTCGACGACGCGTGGGACACGCTCGATCGCGCCGAGCTCAAGGCCGTCGACGCGGCCGGCGCGCCCGTGCCCATCGCCCCGTCCACGCTCGGGAAGGAGCAGCCGCTCACGGGGCCGGTCGACCCGTCGCGCGTGCTCGACCACACGTGCACCACGGTGTACGAGCTCCGCCCCGAGGACGTGTCGGAGGCGCTCACCGCGGCCCTCGCCGCGGGCAGCGTGTTCGAGACGCGCTTCAACTACCGCGACGACTACGCCGACGCCGCCGCGTTCCTGCTCGCGAACGACCAGGGCACGTTCCTGCTCGTGGGGGAGCCCTCGCGCTTCGAGCTGCTGCGGCAGGAGCAGCAGCCCGCCGACCTGGGCGAAGAGGCGGAAGACACCGACGATCTCGACTTTGGCATGATGTGAGGAGCGCGCGATGGCCCGACTGATCCCGCTGATGGACGCGAAGAAGCGCGACGCCCACGTCGCCGCCGAATGGGCGAAGAAGCCCCCGGCCCTGAAGATGGTCGGCCCGAGCGGCACGCCCGCGCGGCTCGAGCGGCTCATCCGCACGACCGACGCGACAGCCTACGACGCCCTGCTCCGCGCCCACGGCGACGACGAGGGCGTCGCGCGGGCGCTCGTCGCGGGGGACCCGGAGATCGATCTGCACCTCGTGGGGCGAAGGCTCGGCGACGCGGCCCGCGTGTACCTGCGGCCCGACGGCGCGGTGCTCTCGGTGGCGCGCGTGCTGCGCGTGGTCCGCGGCCCCGACGGCGCGGAGCGCTCACGCGAGGACTTCCTCGACGTGGAGGCGACGCTGTCCGAGGAGTCGGCGCCCATGGTGTGGACGGGCAAGCTCGTGCCCATCGCCGAGGCGATCCGTAAGTTCGCGTTCACGAAGCAGCTCCAGCTCCGGCACGTGAGCGGCCTCACGTTCCAGTTCCTCTACGACATCGCGAAGGAGCTGCACGCCGCCAAGAAGATGGTCTTCGTGGGCACGGGGCCGAAGGGGCAGGGGCCGCTCATCTTCACGACCAACGGCGCGCCGTACCGCGGCTTCCTCGAGGGGCGCGTCGACGGCGACGCGTACCGCCTCGTGCTCCACCTCTCGAACCTCGAGCTCAAGTCGGCGGGAGGCGCGTCGTGAGCGCGCTGCTCGACGGGGTCACCCTCACGCCGTACGCCGGGGGCCAGCGCGGCGCGATCGGCGCGCTCCGCGACGCGGGCCTCGTCGCGCGCCTCCAGCGGTACCGCATGGAGGTCGCGAAGCGCTACCGCGTGCTCACGGCCGACGAGCTCGCCACGTCGCTGCCCCGGGGCAAGGCGTGGCTCTCGACGAAGCTCGACGGCGAGCTCTGGTTCCTCGTCAAGCGCGCGGGGGAGGTGGCGCTCGCGTCGTTCAACGGCCGGGTGCTCTCGGGCACGCCGCTCGTGCGCGAGGCCGCCGCGCGCCTCGAGGGGTCGGGCGACGCCATCTACGCCGGCGAGCTCACCGCGACGCCGCCCGAGGGGCGCCCGCGCGTGCAGCACGTGGGCGCGGCCCTGGCCGACGAGGCGCTCGAGCCGCGCCTCCGCTTCTTCGCCTTCGACGTGGTCGAGCAAGGCGCGGACGGCGAGCAGGACGGCGGGCGGCTCCCGTACGGCGAGCGCCTCGCGATCCTCCGCGAGCGCTTCGGCGCGGACGATCACGGCGGGCGCGTGGCGCTGGTCACCACGGTGGAGGGCGCCGGCGAGGACGCGCTCGCGTACTACCGCGAGTGGGTCACGGCGCAGCGCTTCGAGGGGCTCGTGCTCCGGAGCGAGGTGGGGCTCACCTACAAGATCAAGCCGTTCTTCACGGTGGACGCGGTGATCGTGGCCTACGGCGCGCGCCTCGAGGGCCAGCGCACGGTGCTCCGCGAGATCACGGTGGCCCTCCGCCGAGACGACGGCACGCTCCAGCTCCTCGGCCCCGTGGGGACCGGCTTCAGCGAAGACGACCGGGCGACGTGGCTCACGCGGCTCGCGGCGATGGAGGTGCCGAGCGCCTTCCGCATGGCGAACCGCGACGGCACCCTCTGCCGGTTCGTGCGCCCCGAGATCGTGGTGGAGGTGAAGCTCTCGGATCTCGTGGAGACCGACGCGAACGACGTGCCGGTCGTGCGCATGACCCTCGCGTACGACGCGAGCGCCGGCTACGCGCCGCGCGGCGACGCGCCGATCGCGGCGATGCTGTTCCCCACGTTCCTCCGCGAGCGCACCGACAAGACCCCGGACGCGGCGAGCGTCGGCATGACGCAGATCACGAGCCGCCTCGCGCTCGATCCCGACGCCAAGGCGGGCGGCCTCGCCGCGCCCGCGCCCGCCGAGGTGCTGCGCCGTGGCGTGTGGGTGAAGGGCCCCACCGCCGTGCGCAAGTTCGCGCTGCTCGCCACGCACAAGGAGCCGCGCCAGGGCTTCCCGCGGTTCCTCGTGTACGGCACCGACTTCTCGGGCGGCCGCGCGGAGCCGCTGAAGACGAGCCTCCGCACCGCGAGCACCCTCGAGAAGGCCGAGCGCCTCGTGGCCGCGTGGCTTGAGGACAACGTGAAACGCGGCTGGGTGCCCGCCGGAGAGGGCGCGGCCGGCGCGGCCCCGGCGCCCGAGCCCGCGGCGCCGAAGAAGCCCAAGAAGAAGGCCGAGGCGCCCGTCGAGGCCGCCCCGGCGGAGGCGGCGGGCGCGCCGGAGGCGGCGGGGGCGCCGGAGGTCGCGGCGCCCAAGAAGAAGCCCCGGAAGAAGGCCGAGGGCTGACGCGCCGGGGCGCCCTTGGTTATTACGAGAAGATCGCTCGACGAGGCCCCCGGCGGGCGGCTACCGGCGGGTACATGCTCACACGCGCGGCGCGCTCGGGATCCACCTTCCTTATCGCCGCGACCCTGCTCGTCGGCACACGCGAGGCGCGCGCCATTCGACCGTTCATCACCGACGACGCGCGCGTGGTCGGGGCGGGGCACCTCCAGCTCGAGACCTACTGGAGGCGCGATCGCTCGAGCCTCCAGCAGTGGCTGCTGCCCGCCATCGGCCCCACCGACTGGATGGAGCTCACCCTCGGCGGGGTGCACGGGCTCGCTCAGCTCGGGCGCCCCGGCGCGCCCGTCTACGCGGTCGGCGGGCCGGTGCTCCAGGGGAAGTTTCTGCTGCGTGAGACCATCCCCAACCGTCTCCCCGGGGTCGCGTTCTCGGCCGGTGGGCTCCCACCCGTCGGGAGGGGCGGCTTCGAGGCGCCGGGATGGAGCGCCTTCTCCTACGTCGCCATCACGCAGGCGTTTCTCAAGGAAGACGACCTCCTGATCCACGCGAACCTGGGCCTGTCGGCGGTGTCAGCGCCCGGCCTCGCCCCCGCCAAGCTCACCTGGGGCCTCGGCGCTCAGGTCGAGACGCTCTACGACTTTCACCTGATCGCCGAGGTGTTCTCGGGCGACCCCTACGTGAGGGGGAGCGGCGGCGCGTATCAAGCCGGCTTTCGCATGATCTTCAATGATCACCTCCAGCTCGACGGGACCTGGGGTGGTGGGCTGTGGGGCGACGAACGCCTGCCCGTGTGGTTCTCCAGCGGCGTGCGGATTGTGAGCCACGAGCTCTTCTAGCCCCGGCCAACTCGCTGACTCGTTGTCGTTCCACGCGAAGACGCTGTCGCGAGCAGCGTCCTGCGGCGGGCCCTCAAGACCGGGGCGGGCTTTACCACGCTGCTCGCGAACCTCGACAACCCGGCCGACATCGAGGCGGGCGGCGGGTTCATCTGGTTCTCGGTGTCCGGCGCCAACCCGCGCATCATCCGCTACGACCCGTCTGACCTGTCGTCACGAACCTGGGTCAGCGGCCAGGGCAACGCGCACGGTGTCGGCTACGCCGGCGGCCAGGTGTACTGGACCCAGTACCAGCCGGCCGGCACCGTGCGCACATCGCCAAGCGAAGGCAACGCGCAAGATCTGGCGACCGCGCAGGCGGGCCCGAGGGACGTCGCGGTGTTCGGCGGTAACGTGTATTTTACAAACCAGACCGAGGGCACCGTCAAGCGCATCGCCGCGGGGACCACGACCCCGGTCACGGTGCACTCCGACCCTAGCTCGCAGCCCCTCTCCATCGTGGCCGACGCGAGCGGCGCCTACTGGGTGGAGCTCGTGAGCGGAAAGGTGCAGATGGTGTCGCACACGGGAAACGCGGCCGTGACGCTCGCGAGCGGGCAGGCACAGGTGCAGTCCCTGGCGGTCGACGCCGTGTCCGTGTACTGGGCGAGCCCGGGTGGCGGCACCGTCATGCGGGTCGCCAAGTAGCTCGCTGCGGGCGCCGGCGCCGCGCACGTCGCGGGGCCGCGCGTCCCGCGTGTCACCCGTCGAGGCTCCCACACAGGCGCGAGGAAACACCGGCGACACTTCGCCTGGGTCTCGGCGCGCCTCGGTTGCGTCCTCGTGCGCGATGGGCATCATGCCCGAGGCATGGCCCTCGCTCCCACCCACGACATCAGCGTCCGAGACGCCACGGTCCACCTCTGGGCGGACATCGACCGAGTCGCCCTGTCTCGCGCGCGCCTCGACCCCAACGACGAGAACCTCGACGCCGCGCGCGCCATCTTGCGGACCGCGCCGTCGGCGGTCCTCTTCGAGGCGTTCCTCGCGAGGCCGCTCTCGCGGCGAGGGCGGCACGCGGAGGCGCTCGCCGCGCGAGACGACGCGCTCGCCCTCACCCCGGGCTGGGATCCCTGGCAGAGCGCCCTCGTCCTGCGCGGGGCGGCGAGCTCCCTCTTGGCGCTCGGCCGTCCGGTGGAGGCCACGGCAGCGGCGCGCGAGGCGCTCCGCCACGCGCCGCTCGATCCGCTCGCCCTGCTCACCCTCGCCGAGGCCTCCGCCACCGTCGACGTCGCGCTCTCTCTGGGGGTGCGCGCGTTCCTACGCGACGCGGGCTTTGGCGCGCCCTTCGTGACCGGCGCGCCGCTCCCGGGCGAGCGCGAGGCGACCCCGTGGAGCCCGGCGCTGCGCGGGGAGGACGTGGCGTCGATGTCCGAGGAGGACCTCGCGCGGTCGCTCGTCCTGCGCGAGGTCGACGCGGGCTTCTGCGCGCGGCGCGCGAGCGAGGTGCGGCACGTCCAGGCGCTGGTCCGGCGAGGCGATCTGGGGAGCGCGCGTTGCGTGGCCTCGTACACACGCTCGGGCGACTCGGCCATGTGGACGCTCGTCGAGGGCTGGCTCGGCGTCGGGGTGCCCGACGAGGTGACCTGGACGACGCTCCGGGTGCTGCGCGACGCGCTCGACGCCACGCCGGAGGGCGCCCTCGCCCAGAAGCAGACGCGCGGGAAAGCGCCGAACCGGTACTCGAGCCTGGTCGCGTACAGCTACGACAAGCGCTTTCGCGAGCTCGGGTCGCAGGACGACGTCGCCACGCTCCTCTACCACGCCGATCGCGGGACCCGCATGGACGCCACGACGCTCGCGCCGAGCCACCCGCTGGTCGCCCGCTTCCTCGCGCTGCGCGCGGAAGTGACCGACGTGTTCCCGCCCGCTCTGCCGGGGCAGCTGCTGCTCGGGACGACCGGTCCCCTCCTCGCCGGCGCGCCCGTGGAGTACCCGATGCACCTCGAGGAGGCCCCGCGCGGTGTGTTCCCGGACCGCTTTGTGATCGTCGCCGACCGCAAGAGCAGGTGTGCCGCCTGCAAGGCCACGCTCGAGCCCGGCACCCCGGCCCTGGAGAGCGGCGAGATGAAGCACGACGGGGAGGCACACTGGAAGCGGCTGCACCCCGCGTGCGCCACGACGCCGAGCAGAAGGCGGCAGCTCCTGAGGGCCGTGGAGCGGGAGCGCCGGGCTCTGCCGGGCGTGGCGCCGTGACCTGCGGCCGCCGCCGCGCGGCGCCGAAGGCCGCGGGCCCACCCTCGCAGGCGTCGTAGGCGGGTTGGCGCACGCTGTCGCACGCGGGCCCCACGAGGCGCGGGCATTCGCTGGCGCGCACGCGCGCGTCGCACCACGCCTCGAGCCCCGGGACTCCGACGTAGGTGCGAGGAGACACCGGCGACATGGCGACGGCGCAGACGGTCTCGCCGCGCCCCGTCCTGACACCCGGCTACGGGCCCGCCACCCGCAGCGCGACCCACGCGAGCAGCGCCGTGAGCACGCCGTGGACGACCATGGCGGCCGCGCTCGCGCCCTCCTCGGTGTCGCCCTCGTCGCGGGCGCGCGCCGTGCCCACGATGTGCGCCGCGGCCCCCATCGCCAGCCCGAACGCGTGGCGATCACGCACCCCGAGCGCGCGGAGGAGGGCCGGGCCGATGAGCGCGCCGAGCACCCCCACGAGCACCACCACCACCGCCGCGAGCGAGGGATCCCCGCCGAGGCGCGCCGCCACCGGCGCGGCGATGGCCGTCGTTGCGGATTTCGGGGCGAGCGACGCGACCACCACCCGCGAGCCGCCGAGCGCCCGCGCGACGAGCACCGCGCTGAAGGCCCCGCTCACGGCGCCGAGCGAGAGCGACGCGGCGACGGCGCGGGCCCGCGCGCGGAGCTCGTCGAGCCGCGCGTCGAGCACGTACGCGAGCGCCACTACGGAGGGCCCGACGAGCCACGACAGCGGGCGCGTGGCCTCGCGGTACACGGAGAGGGGCACGTGGAGCGCGCGCAGCGCGAGGCCCACCGTGACGAACGTGAGCAGCAGCGGGTTTAGCCACGCCCGCCGCACGCGGGCCTGGAGCGCCCGCGCGCCCTCGTAGAGCGCCAGCGTGCCAGTGAAGAGCGCGACGGCGAGGCCGACCTCCCCAATCATCGCGGGGCCAGCCGCTGCGCGGTGAGCCCCACCACGGCGAAGACCACCACCGTGCTCACCACCGAGGCGACGACGATGGGCGCGAGCGCGGTCGAGAGGAGCGCCCACTGGCCGAAGATGGCCACCGCCGCGGGCACGAGGAAGAGCGCCATGCGCCCGGTGAGCGCGGCGCACGCCTCGGCGACCGCGGCGCGCGGCACGAGCCCGCTGCGCAGCGCGACGAGGAGCGCCACGAGGCCGAGCACGGGGCCGGGCAGGGGCAGGTGTGCGAGGCGCTCGAGGGCCTCGCCGAGCGCGGTGAACAAGGACACGAGCAGGAGGCCTCGCAACATGCGCGGGAGAAGAGCACAGTCGCGGGGCCCTCCGGGGCGCGATGTGGCGACGCGCCGCGCGGATCGCGGGTCGCGCGGACGGCCGCGAATTTCGGCACCCGCCGCGAGCGCCGATGACGCAGGCCCCGGGCCGTGCTGTAACGCGGAGCGCGGCGGCACGGTGGCGCGGACGGGCGCCGCGGTCGCGCCCACCGACTCACGCGAAACCAGGAGATGCCATGGCGGACTTTGCGTTTACCGAGCTCTTGCCCCTCGGCGAGGACACCACCCCCTACCGCAAGCTCACCGGCGACCACGTGTCCACCTTCGAGGCGGCCGGAGCCACCTTCCTCCGGGTCGAGCCCGAGGCGCTCACTCGGCTCACGCGGGAGGCCATGCGCGACATCGCGCACCTGCTGCGCCCGTCGCACCTCGCGCAGCTCGCGCGCATCCTCGAGGACCCCGAGGCGTCGCCGAACGATCGCTTCGTCGCGCTCGACCTCCTGAAGAACGCCAACATCGCCGCCGGCGGCGTGCTGCCCATGTGCCAAGACACCGGCACCGCCATCGTGATGGGCAAGAAGGGCCAGCGCGTCTACACCGGCGGCGGCGACGAGCAGGCGATCGCGCGCGGCATCTACGACACCTACGCCACGTCGAACTTGCGCTACTCGCAGCTCGCGCCGCTCGACATGTACACGGAGAAGAACACCGGCACGAACCTGCCCGCGCAGATCGAGCTCTTCGCGACCGACGGCGAGGCCTACAAGTTCCTCTTCATGGCCAAGGGCGGGGGCTCGGCCAACAAGTCTTATCTGTTTCAGGAGACCAAGGCGCTCCTCAACCCCAAGAGCTTGCTCGCGTTCCTCGAGCAGAAGGTGCGCTCGCTCGGCACCGCCGCGTGCCCGCCGTACCACCTCGCCGTCGTGGTGGGAGGCACGAGCGCCGAGCACGCGCTCAAGGTCGCGAAGCTCGCGTCGGCGCGGTACCTCGACGCGCTGCCCACGCAGGGCAGCATGACCGGGCACGGCTTCCGCGACCTCGAGCTCGAGGCGGCGGTGCTCGAGATGACCCGCCGCACCGGCATCGGCGCGCAGTTCGGCGGCAAGTACTTCTGCCACGACGTGCGCGTCGTGCGCCTGCCCCGGCACGGCGCCTCGTGCCCCGTGGCGATCGCCGTGTCGTGCTCGGCGGACCGGCAGGCGCTCGGCAAGATCACGCGCGACGGCGTGTTCCTCGAGGCGCTCGAGGCCGATCCCGCGAAGTACCTGCCCGAGCCGAGCGCGGAGGCCCTCGGCGGCGAGTGCGTGAACATCGACCTGGACCGGCCGATGTCCGAGGTGCGCGCGGAGCTCTCGCGCTACCCCATCCGCACGCGCCTCTCGCTCTCGGGCTCGCTCATCGTCGCGCGGGACATCGCGCACGCGAAGATCAAGGAGCGCCTCGACGCGGGCCTCGGCATGCCCGACTACCTGCGCGACCACGCCGTGTACTACGCCGGCCCGGCGAAGACGCCGGCCGGGTACGCGTCGGGCGCCTTCGGCCCCACCACGGCGGGCCGCATGGACTCGTACGTGGAGCTCTTCCAGAAACACGGCGGGAGCCTCGTGATGCTGGCGAAGGGCAACCGCTCGCGCGCCGTCACCGACGCGTGCAGAGCGCACGGAGGCTTCTACCTCGGCTCGATCGGCGGCCCGGCCGCGCGCCTCGCGCAGGACTGCATCAAGAAGGTCGAGGTGCTCGAATATCCCGAGCTCGGCATGGAAGCGATCTGGAAGATCGAGGTCGAGGATTTCCCGGCCTTCATCGTGGTCGACGACAAGGGCAACGACTTCTTCAAGGAGCTCAATCTCGGCTGACCGGTCGTCCGCTCGCCACCTGTCGAATTCATCGGATTGAACTGTGTGCTACGTCACGTCATTGTCGTGCAAGTCGTGATCTAGTGCAGTTGTCGGAGCTTTGGGGAGCTCTCATGCGTACATTGATACTCGCGTCCGCTCTCATCGCCGCCGGCCCTGCGCTGGCGGCGACCATCGCCAAACCAATCGTCGACTCGAGCCAATGTTCGCGCGATCTGGCGTCGGTGGACCGCTCCTTCGCAGCCGCGATGATAGACCTGCAGCGCAACGGCAATCCGGCCAACCGGTGCTCGGCGTGGCGACGTCACATCGACGTCATGCAGAAGGCCAGCGTCGTCTTCTCGCGCTGCACGGCGGCGGATGCGCGCGAAGGCGCCGTCAGCCAGATGCAGGGATCGATCGACGACTTCAAGGCGATGATCTCGCAGGCCCAGTGCCCCTGAGCGGCGATTCTATTTTCCCTTGAGATCGATGACGGCGCGCACACGCGCCCCCTTGCGTTCGATCATGACGCCATGCCGACGACGGCGCTCCTCCATGCGACGGCGACCTTCCGCCTGCCGTGCGGCAAGCCATGGCGGCTTGGCGCGTCCGCCCCGGCGTGCGGCGGGGCGCCCGGCATGGCCTGTCGCAGCCGGCGCTGCATCCGCCTCGCGCGGTGGAGGGCGCGACGGGCCGCCGCCGCGAAAAGCAGGACCGAATTCCGCAAGGCAGCGGTTGTAGGCGTCCGCTTCCTTGATGCGCTCGCAATCGGAAATCGAGCGGGGCGCGGCGTGCATGGGCGAGAGCGCCAGCAGCAGCGCGGCGGCGGCGATCACCAGCGCGCGAGCCATCAGCCCGGCTGCGGGCCGTCGTAGCCCTCGACAATGACGATGTCGCCGGTCGAGACGGGCAGGCGCAGCTTGATCGCGGCCTGATATTCCGGCGAGTGGTAGCAGGCGACGGCTTTTTCGTACGACTCGAATTCGATCACCACATGGCGCGCGCGCAGCTTGCCCTCGGGGCCTTCCGCCTTGCCGCCGCGCACCAGGAATTTCGCGCCATATTTGGCGAAGGGTATGGCGTTGGCCTGCACGTAAGCCTTGTAGGCTTCGGGGTCGGCAACATCGACATGCCCTATCCAATATCCCTTGGCCATTGGTCCCGCCTTCATTGTTTTGTCACGATTGCCAAGTATATCTCTCTCATCCGCTCGAAGCGTAACGAGTTGAGAGCGGATTGCGCGCCGGGCCGGATGTACGCCCGGCGTTTTGCTTTTCTAGGGCTGGCTGGCGCGGTTGCGTTTGCCGCGCAGCGCAAGCCCCGTCTCGATCTCCGCCACGATGGCGTCCGCGGCGGCTTTCGGGTCTGCGGCTTCCGTCACGGGACGGCCGACAACGATATGGTCGGCGCCGGCGGCGAGCGCCAGCGTCGGCGTCATCACCCGCTTCTGGTCGCCGAGCGCCGCGCCGGCGGGGCGCACGCCCGGCGTCACCAGCAGCATGTCGGGGCCCAGCAGTTCGCGCATCGCCTCGGCCTCTTCGGGCGACAGGATCAGCCCGTCGACGCCGGCCTCGCGCGCCTGAACCGCGCGACGGGTGATCAGATCGCGTACGCCGAAGGCGTAGCCGGCCTTT